>JAFAHI010000398.1 GCA_019237325.1 Verrucomicrobiota bacterium
CTGGGGGGATGAAATCATAGATTCGGGGGGGGACTAGATTCCGCCATTTTTCATCCGTGCCTGGGGAATCACGGACGAGGATGTCGTCGATCCCTTTAAAATTGAGGGCCCAGACCAACGCACTGCCGATGAAACCGGCGCCGCCAGTCACGAGGATTTTACCTTTCGTCAAATCGATCACTGTTTAGAATCTCTCATTCAACTGATTTTGCCCGCGTTGGCAAGACGACGAAATCTTTATGCGTTGGATGTTAGTGGTGGCAGCTATTCTTGCGGTAGCGATTTGTTTGGTGGCAGGTGTGCTGTTCTTTGCCTCGCGGCAGGCGCAGCATCCGCAGGACCCCAACCTGCAGCCATTAGAGGAATCACTAAAACAGCGAATGGACGGTATCCTCGGTGACGCAGGCCTAACGGAACAAACGGTTGAATTATCCGTCATGAGGTCTCAATTGGAGGCGGAGGTTGCCCGGGTAAAATATCTTGCCACTAAATTCGGCGGCAGCGCCGTGAGTAAACAATCCACTGCCGGATCCACTATGGATTTAATCGCCGAGATCCCGGTGGAGTACCGGAAAAGCTTTATTGATGCGGTAACGGACGGATTCAAGGACCTGCCAAAGGCCAGCCCCGCAGCTTCGCCGACAATGTGCGTGGTCACGGTGCAGATCAAGGTCCAGAGTTGACAGCATGTTGATCCTGGTTTTTGCCTTGCCCGAAGAAGCGCGGGTTGTGCGGCGACGGATTCGGTGGCACAAGTCGTCAGTTGATGTTCCTCAAGGCACTTTTGCTGGGCAGGAAGTTTCTTTCGCTTTCGTTGGGATTAGCGCCGTCCGCATCGGGGAGCTTGAGCGGTCGATTGATCAAATCAGACCGCGGATGATCATCAGTTCCGGTTTCGCCGGGGGGACTCGCTCCTTATTGGAGGCAGGTGATTTTGTTTTATCCACAAACTACACGGATGCCGATATCGCAAAGACCCTCAGGCAGTATCACAAAATTTTCGACGCGACCGGTCCCTTTGTCCAAGTTGAGCGGGTTGCTTCGGCCTCTGATAAATGGTCATTGAACCGTTCGCAGGGCGCCTGTGCTGTCGATATGGAGTCACAAACGATTGCCGACTTGTGCCGCCGCAAAGGGATATCTTTGGTCACGGCTCGGATGATCTCCGATGCTATCGCTGAGGCCATTCCTGCAGTATTTACTCAGAAAAAGATTTCGCGGTTAGGCGATCTCCACGGCGCCGTGGGTTTCGCTGCTCGAATGTTGCAGCTCACCGGGAAGTTGGCAGACAGGTTAGAAGCGTTGGCCGGGCAGCTATCGGTTATAGGTTATAGGTTGTAGGTTTTAGGTGATAAGTTTTAGGTTGCTGGCTGAGGGCCATTGCGGGCTCTACACGGCTTTAACTTAAAGCCGATTTCAATCGGATCGCAGCCACGGGCGGCCGTTTGCCTCGAGCCATTTCCCAAAATAGTCGATGGCAAATCGATATCCGATCTCCTCGATTTCGGCTCCGCGGCGAAAGTCGCCGTATCTGAAATCGCCTAGCGGAAGAGTAAGATAGGCGTCCGCCAAATGCCGCAACCGCGCGGCCGGCGTGCGCCCGAACTCTAGAGTCCTCATCAGCAATTCGAGCAAGCCTGGAACCCGTTCCCTTTTGGAAAATAGCTGCCGGCGTAAACCTTCCCAACCCGAGAACGACAAGCCATAATCAATGTTCCCATACTCGATCGGCGGCGAGACAGCGATTGAAATCACCGTGCCTTGACCGACGAAATCTCGAGTCACGTCCGATGGGACTACATCCACGAGGCCTCCGTCAACGAGGAGTTCATTGTCCCAGGTCACCGGAGGGAACACTCCGGGCGCTCGACTACTTGCCATTACGCTGAGGGAGACTTTGCCCGACGAATGCACTTTGCCTTCGGCACGAGTGAGATTCGCTGAGACACAAAAGTATGGAAGCCACATGTCTTCGATATCCATGTTTGCACCGAAGGCGGTGAGCGCCTGGGAGAGTTTTCGCCCGGTAAGAAAAGAGACCACAGGGAGTGTGTAATCGCGCTCCATCGAGTCGGCGGAGTAGCGGCAGGTCAGTTCCAGCATTTTTGGGAAATCCCACTCGAAGGCGCATTGTGCTGCGATGATCGCGCCCATGCTGGTGCCGCCGACCATATCGATCGGAATATCCAGTTCACGCATCGCGCGTATTGCGCCGATATGCCCGATGCCGCGGGCAAAACCGCCTCCGAGCGCTAAGCCGACCGATCGGTCATTCAGGAAGCGCGCCAAACGCGCGAAATCGCGTTGGTTGTTCATCCGGATATGGAAGTGGCGCGTGGCGGGGATGCGCAGAGTCCACTCGCGGGTTCGGTTCGGCGGCGTATCGCCATCGTCGTGAACAATCACTAGAATCCTGGTCTTCTTCGCTGTGTCTCCAATTCCGTAAAGATCCGCTGCCCGCGAGCTGGCCTCCAGGTAATCCTCGCGAGCTCTAACGACGAGCAAAATAAGATCGGCTTGGCGAAGACAGCGTGCGGTCCAAGAGGAGTTCAATGCTTCGGCCTCATACAGCACCTTGGAGTAGCGTGTTTCCTTGTCGTTGAGCCAGTCGACAAAGCGCGCTTGAGTGACGTCCCCAGCCATTGATTGTGATACACCGCGCATCCCGAAGAGGCCGTCAACACTCTCGCTATTCAGCCTCAGAATAGACCCTGTCTTGTTAAGTTCCTCGGTCAAAGAGTCGGTGAAAGTTCCTATCAGAACATTTTGCAACAACCCGACAACGGCTAGGCACCGCGGCGTCGGTTTCCGGGGTCGAATGCCGGAAGTTTCGTCCCTAAGCCGGGAAGCGAGTTGACGGATAATTGCCAAATAAATGGGTTGAGCGCAATTTGCGGCGAGTTGGCTAAGACCAGCTTCGGTGAGCTTAGCGAGATTTGTGTCTCTGACGGCCACAACGGTGGCCGAGCGTGGTTCTTCACAGATTAGGCCCATCTCGCCGACAATTTCCCCATGCCCGAGGTCCCCTAAAACGCGTTCCGATTGGTCCTCCACGGCACGCGAAACAACCCGTAGCCGCCCACTGATGACGATGTACAGGCTGTCACTCGGGTCACCTTCCCTAAATAGCACTTCACCGCTCATCAGGGTCAGCGGCGTTAGCTGAGCTTGGAGGGCGGCCATTGCGTCAGCGGAAAGCGACGCGAATAGCGTGCTGCGACGGAGCGCCAATATAAGCCGGGTCGGATCGAAGGCCGGATTCTCGAATCTCATAAGCGCGCTATCCCCCCACACCCGATATACGGAAAATGGTTAATCGCGTTGCAAAAAAACGGTGGCAAAAGCTACAGGATCTTAAGATCCAGGGCACCAACTACCGTATTTAATAGCCGGATCATAAACAATCTAGCCTGTTATCAGCTAGCGCTTGGTCCCAAAGCGATTCTCTTTTCCGTGAAGCAGACGATCGATATTTGAGCGATGTCTCCAAACTGCTAGCGCAGCCACGATAACGGAGAAAACCAGCAAGACCCAATAATTCCCGTGCGCAACTAACGGAAACAAGGTGAGGACAGCCACGGGTAGGCTCAGCGCAGCGCAGATGGAGGCGAGAGAAACATATTTGCAGACAAAGAACACCACTAACCAGACGACGAGCACGATCAAAACGATCACGATCGGCACCATTGCAAGTAACACACCGATCGACGTGGCAATCCCTTTACCCCCTTTAAAGCGCAGCCAAACGGTGTAGTTATGACCGATAATACAGCAGATTCCTGCCAACACTCCCGCAAGAGTGAGGCCGGCGCCGGCCGCGAGCCATACCCCGACTTTAACTGAGATAAAGCCCTTCAGCGCATCGCAGAAAAAGACTAAGTAGCCCCATTTTTTTCCCATTACCCGGACAACATTGGTTGCGCCAATGTTCCCGCTGCCGTGTTGCCGGATATCGATGCCTTGGCTCTTTCCAACCAAGTATCCGCTCGGGAATGAACCGATCAGGTAACAAAGAATTATAACGAATAGCCAAATCATGAGGGGAGGCCGGAATGTCACGCATACGCGCCAAGACGCAAGCGTGGAAGGACAGCTGGAGGGGAGCCGCCTGTTCAAAGAACTGCTTTGGCCGCAATCGCGCCGTGTGGAAAGTTGTACGGTCCCTGTGCCACGCGCCAAAGCGGCTTATCTCCAACGCCTTGAACTCCTTCTTTTCCTTTGGCATCTTACAGGCGAATGCTCGGTCTGACCCGTATTGAACCTGCCACCCTGGAAGATCTACCGTCGCTAGCTCAGCTGTTAATGGATCTGTTTGCCCAGGAATCGGATTTTAGGCCGGATTACAATTCGCAGATACGCGGCTTGCGTTTGATTCTAGAGCAGCCGAGTCGTGGTCGCATCTTAGTTCTACGGAGTGCGACGCAGATCATTGGAATGATCAATCTGCTTTTCACGATCAGCACTGCGGAAGGAGGATTCGTAGTTCTGCTGGAGGACCTGATCATTCATAAGGATTTCAGGGGACAAGGTTTTGGCAGCGAGTTACTGAAGCACGCGATTGAGTACGCCAAACAGAAAGATTTTCTGCGGATCACCCTGCTAACCGAGCGAGCCGGCGAAGAAGCGTTAGCCTTTTTTGAAAAACATGGGTTCCAGCGCTCGGGGATGGTGCCGATGCGACTGTGGCTCGGGACTGCAGCCACCGCGCATGCGCAACCTACGAAGTTCTAGGTTACTGGGTTATAAGTTTTAAGTTATAGGTTTTAGGTTGAAAATCTTACGGTCGCTTGGGATCCAACCTAAAACCTAAAACTTAAAACTTATAACCTTTAACTTATAACCTTTCATGGAAGAAGACACAGTCGATTTGGAATTTGCCAATATCGACATAGCACGTTTGAGGCGCCGCGGGTTGCCCGAAGCGGTCTATGGAGAACCGAAAACCGCGCAAGAGCTAACAGCGATCTTAGATGTTCTAGCCGATCGAAATGGTGTCGCGTTGGCTACCCGAGTTTCCAAAGCAAAAGCGCAAGCGGTAGCGCAGGCTCTTCCGGAAGCACTTTATCACGAGCGTTCGCAATGCCTGACCATAGAACGGAATCCGCTTCCTAAGCTGCCTGGAATCGTCGGGATCGTTGGGGCGGGAACCGCTGACTTGCCGGTAGTCGAAGAAGCAGCCGTAACACTTGCTTTGATGGGGGTTGAAACCAAGATCGTGAACGATTCGGGTGTAGCCGGGCTGCAGCGGACTATACGAGCAGCTGATAACCTCGCCGCCTGCGATATAGCGATCGTAGTAGCAGGGATGGAAGGCGCTTTGCCCAGCGTTATTTCAGGGCTTTTGCCGTGTCCGATTATCGCGGTGCCGACTAGCGTCGGTTACGGTCTCAACATGGCAGGTCTGTCTGCTTTGCTGACGATGCTGAATAGCTGTTCGAGCGGAATCACGGTGGTGAATATTGACAATGGGTATGGCGCGGCATGCGCGGCGACGCTGATTATTAAGGCGATTCAGAGAGGAGCTAGGAGAGCCTAGCCGGGCGTTTCACCAGTGGACGTAGTGGACCGAGTGGACGCGGTGGACAATTTGTCTCTCCACTAAGTCTACTTCGTCTACTGTGTCCAGTAGAACGTCCACTGGATCGAAGGACCTAGCCTCCTAAATTCTAGCTCCTAGCTCCCTAGCCACCTCGTGCTGTCGCTCAAAGATCTCCCGGATGATATCTTCGATCGGTTCCTCTTCTACGCTGAAATCCTGGACATTACCCGTCGCCAGGATGTCTTGGCAGATTTCGGTCACTTTTTCTCGAGAGACTTTCAAGGTGATGGACATCCCCGATTTGCTCACGATTTCGCCCCAGTTCGGTTGGTAAGGTGTAGCAACCCGAAAAGTGAATTGTAGAAATTTGTGCCCTGAAAATTGCTCGATAATCTCCGACAGCTCTCCATCAAAAAAAACGCGTCCATGGTCGATGATGAGGACTCGCTGACAGAGCTCGGCAATATCCTGCATGTAGTGACTAGTCAAAATCGTCGACGTCTTTCTTTGGGAGCTATGATGGCGCAAGAATTCACGAACATTCTTTTGGCTAACCACATCCAGACCGATCGTCGGCTCGTCCAGGAAGAGAATTTTCGGTTGATGCAGGAACGCGGAGATCAGTTCCATTTTCATCCGTTCTCCGAGACTGAGCTCGCGCACCATGACATTCAGTTTGTCACGGACATCGAGGAGCTCGACCAATTCGTCGACGGTCTTTTCGTAAGTTACGCGCGGGATCTGGTAGATAGCCCGGTTTAATTCCAGCGATTCGCGAGCCGGTAGATCCCACCAGAGCGAGTTCTTTTGTCCAAGAACCAGGCTGAATTGCCGCTTGAACTCCGGTTTCCGTTCCCAAGGTCTGAACCCGAGAACCGATGCCGAGCCGGAAGTCGGCACGAGCAATCCCGACAACATTTTTAGAACCGTGGTTTTTCCGGCTCCATTTGGGCCTAGGAATCCAACGAATTCTCCTTGCTCGATGGAGAAGGATACTCGATCGACGGCCCGCGTTTCTTCAAAGTCACGGCGAACGAGGCCCTGCAATGCCCCAAACAGACCGGAGCGCTTCTTATATGTGCGATAGACCTTAGAAAGGTCGGTCGCTACGATCGTTGGGCCCATATATAGTGTGAACGGTAGCCGAAGTTTGTGGAACGAGCGAGAACGCCGGTAGGGCGAAAAACTCGGCGCGCCGGGGATAGGTTAGCTGCTTAGATCATAACGCGCCGGTTTTGAGCCGCGTAGCGGTTATATTTGCCCGAGGTTTTTATCGGAATACCCGCCGTGGTTTTCGAAAGTCCACCAAGGCGGCCGCACAGAACGGCTCAAAACCGGCGCGGCAGCATTTAAATAGTTAGCTACACGCTGGGCGCGCCGAGTTCTTCGCCCTACCATCCGTTTCTCTAAGCTGCGGGACGCCCTTGTTTCGCTGCCAGCCGCGTCTTGATAAGAGGACGGATCTTTTCCAGGGCGGCAGCCGCGGTTACGCCATGTTTTTCTCGCAAGACATTCAAAGAGCCGACCTCAACGAACTGGTCTGGCCAGCCGATTCGTACCACGGGTGTCGTGATCTGACTTTCAGACAGATGTTCGACGACAGCACAGCCGAACCCATTATGAAGCACGTGATCCTCGAAGGTGCACATCACGTCCACCCGCCGAGCAAAAAATTCGATCGTGCCGGTATCGAGAGGCTTAATCCAGCGCGGATTAATGAGAGCGACAGATACACCTTCCGCTTCTAGTTGTTTTGCGACTTCTTCAGCTAAGCTGAACATGTTACCTAGGCCGAGCAACGCTACTTCTTGGCCATGCCGGACGACCTCGGCTTTTCCAATCTCCAGAAGCTTCGGTTGGGCCTTCGGTACCGCTCCAGTGCCGGCGCCGCGAGGGTATCTGATCGCAATAGGCCCCTGATGGTAGTTGGCCATCGTCCAAAGCATATCGACGAATTCATCTTCGTCCTTTGCTTGCATATGCACGAGATTGGGGATGTGTCGCAGATAACCGATGTCAAACAAGCCGTGGTGCGTTGGGCCATCGTCTGGGGATAGGCCAGCTCGGTCCATGCACAACGCGACATTCAAGTTTTGCAGCGCGATGTCGTGAATGACCATGTCGTAAGCCCGCTGCATGAACGTAGAATAAATCGTCAGGAACGGTTTGAATCCCTGCGTCGCCATGCCGCAAGCAAAGAGAGAA
>JAFAHI010000402.1 GCA_019237325.1 Verrucomicrobiota bacterium
AAAATGACTGCAAAAAGGAACTCGTTCCAAATGTTGGTGAATTGCCAGATCACGGTGACGATTATAATCGGCGGAGACAACGGCAAAACGACTTTGCGAAAAATCCGCCAGAAGCCGGCGCCATCGATCCGAGCCGCCTTGATCAAAGCGTCGGGAATATTCACATAGTAGTTCCGGCAGAACAGGGTGGTGAAGCTCAAACCCTGGACGCAATGGATGAGGACCAGTCCGGGAATCGAATTGGTCAGGCCAAGGAAGCCCAATACCTGCGCCCAGGGTAACAGAACCATCTGACCAGGCATGAAGACACCGAGTGTCATGATGCCGAACAAGATCTCGGAGCCGGGGAAACGCCATTTCGACAAGACGTAGCCGTTAATAGCGCCGATGGCCGTCGAAATAATGGTGGCCGGTACGACCATCGCCACCGAATTGTAAAAGAAGGGTTGTATCCCTTCACAGGTGCCGCCAACACAGAATTTACACCAAGCCTGTACCCAGTAATCGAGGGAGAAGGTATGGGGCATTGCGATCAGGCCGTTACGGCTGATATCGCCGAGATCGCGAAAAGAATTGAGGATGACGACGGTAAACGGGAGCAGATAGGCCAACGCAAACAAAGTGAGCACCGCGTAGACAAAAACCTTCGCTCGCCGGCCCCAAGTGCCAGCGGTGGCAAGCGGATCGTAGGTAGTCGCGTCAGCCACCTCTGGCCTCCCGGCGTTGACGTAGATTGCTCCACATGGTGTAGGGCACAAGGATCAGGGCAAGGGCAACCAGGATCATGATGGCTGCAGCCGCTCCCTCGGCCAATTGGCCACGTTGAAAGATGAGATCATAGACATAGTTGGCCGGCATAGTCGTAGAGATGCCAGGTCCGCCTTGGGTCATCGCGATAATCAGATCGAATGTCTTGATCGCGAACTGCAGAAGAACAACCGACACTGCAATAAAGATCGGGCCGATTGCCGGCAGGATAATCCGTCGATAAATCCTGGGCATACTCGCGCCGTCTATTTGCGCGGCTTTAATGAGATCCGGATCGACAGACCGGAGACCGGCTAAGAAGAGAGCCATAACAAAGCCCGAAGCCTGCCAGATACCGGTGAGCACGATCGTGTAAATGGCCAGTTCGCGTTGCACGATCCAGTCGAACTTAAAGCTGGCCCATCCGAGTAGGTGCATCATGCTCTCGAAGCCAGTTGTGGGGCTGAACAACCAACGCCAGACTGTGCCAGTCACGACAAAGGAAATTGCCAGTGGATAGAGATAAATGGTGCGAAAGACGGCTTCAGCGCGGATCCGTTGGTCGATCAGAATCGCAAGGGCAAGCCCGATCAGCATGGTTCCAATCACATAGAGGGCGCTAAATACAAAGAGATTAGTATAGGCGATGCGCCAGCGCAGGTTAACCCACAATTCTGCATAATGATGGAAACCAGCAAAGGAATAGTCAGGTAAATCACCGGAGTTCGAAACCGAGATCCAGATGGTCCAAGCACCAAAAAGGAATACGTAAACGAAAGTAGCAACCAGAGATGGTGCTAGAACCAGTTGCGGCAAAATCGAGGACAACCCTTCGCGCAAAGGGCGCTCCGGTTTTTGTGCGACCTTTGTTGTTACTGCTAATGACTCGACAGACATGGCATTATAACGCCGGTATCGAGCGGAAACGCCGGGAGGGATCGCGTCCCCGCGATCCGCGGTTGTCGAAGCTGCGTGTGTTTAGCCGTTTAAAGGTTAAAATACGCCCATTGGCTTGCAACATCTTCGCGGCGCGCAGGGACGCGCGCCCTCCCTTTTTGCCGGCATTCACGGTGTTATTTACTTCTGGGCGTCAACCGCATCGGCCATTTGTTTCGCGGCATCCGCTGCGGACAAGTTAGGCGTATTGACGAAATTGGTGATTACCTCCATCGCTGCGCCGCGGTACTTCTGCAGGATGGTCATATTATGGGCGAAGCTACGGACCAACGTCCCCTCTTTGATCGCTTCCTCGAGATCCTTTTGGCATTTGATCTGGCAAGGATTGAAGCCAGTCAGATCGATGTCGAGCCGGGCCGGAATCGAGCCTTTCGCTTTGTTAAAGATGACTTGGAAGTCTTTCGACATAATGAGATGGGCAAGCAGCTTGGAACCCGCCAGATAGTCAGGGTCCTTTTGTTGAAAGAAGACCACTGAATCACTATTGAGGATGAAACCTGTCTTGCCGTTGTCTTCCGGGGCTTGAGCGCAAAGATAGTCGACGCCTTCTTTGAACCCACCGGCGTTGAACGTGCCGATTGACCAGTCACCCATGAAAAAGAAGCCAGCCTTGCCGGTGAGCATCATGTTAGCGGCGGCGTCCCAAGTGCGAGCGGAGATGCCCGGATCCATATTATTGATCATCTTCCGGAACTGTTCGAAGCACTTCACCATGCCATCGCTGCGCATCGCGTCGGTGTCGCCTTCAACAAAAGCCTTCTTGAACAGGTCCATATCCATGCCGTAAACGACGATTTCAAAGGTCGTGGCATCGGTCCAATCGGCGCTGCCGTGCGCGATCGGAATAAGGCCGGCGGCTTTCAATTTATCGCAGTCGGCATTAAACTCGGTCCAGGTGGCGGGCATGGTGGTGATACCGGCTTTATCGAGGGCTTTCTTGCCGCCCCACATCCAGTTGATGCGGTGGATGTTCATCGGGACTGCAACCCATGAACCCTTGGGCTTCATTACCGGAAGAAGCTCGGGAGCGACGGTCTTATCCCAACCCTCGCTCTTGGCGATATCGTCGAGATTGAGGGTCTTGCCAGTGGCGTTCCATTCGGCGATCTCGGGGCCTTTCAGCTGGACGGCGGGCGGTGGATTACCGGACACAACATCGGCACGAAGTTTAGCCAGGGTATTCGCCGTGTGTCCGGCGATGGAAGTTGCCTCCCATTTGCCGCCCGCGGCCTTGAACATGTCGCCGAGCTTTGCGATTGCTGCCGCGTCGGAACCTTCGCTCCATTGATTTAGCAGGTTAGTTTTAGGTTCGGCCACTGCCCTGGCCGACAACAGTCCAAGTGTAATAGGAACAACGGCCACCGCAAGGGAGGCGAATCGTACATTCATTTTTGCTGGGGGAGTTGATGCCCGATTTGTCGGGCGCACTATTTCTTACACAGGAGCCGAACGAACACCAGTAGAGAAAGAGTACAATTCAACAAAATTTATTTGGATACCACTGGCACCTCGAGGTTTCTGCCGCCGTTTTCAGAGTATTTCATTCAATTTGAAGTAATCGGGTAACTCGGCGCCAGGCGCTTCGTTCTCGTACTCGGCCTTCCGACTTTGCCAACGTTCTTCTAGTGGAGCGTGCCTCGCTTGCGAGGCCGACTGAGCGGTCGGCAACATAGAGCTTCGGTTTGTCGGACAGCCTGTCCTCGAATCCTGGCGAGCGGAGTGATGGAGTACTGGAGTAAAGGAGTGTTGGAGTAGTGCCTTTGTCCGAATTGCACCCGCACCGCGGTTGGGCATGGTGAGCGCCTTCGGTTGGAAAACCGAGCACGTTCAATGCGTTGACCACTCCTTGGGATGGAGAAAGGATACCAAATGGCCACGGACACTGTAATCGCAACTCTTATTGGCGGACCGACTGTATTGCTTGAGCTCGGTGGGTTTCGTTTCTTAACCGATCCCACCTTTGATGGGCCCGGTTCTTATGAAGCAAAAGGCATTGTCTTAACAAAGCACACCAGCCCAGCCATTACTCCCGCCCAACTCGGTCCTGTTGATCTCGTGCTCCTGAGTCACGATCAGCATTTCGACAATCTCGACCATACAGGACGAACATTTTTATCAACTGTGCCGACAGTGATTACGACAGAGGCAGGCGCCGCGCGGCTAGGAAAGGGGACGGTGGGATTGCAACCGTGGGCTAGCACGGAGGTGCCGCTGCCGGATGGCCGCCGCTTACAAGTGATTGCGACACCGGCTCGACATGGACCGGTTGGGATCGAGCCGATCAGCGGCGATGTGATTGGGTTTGTATTGAGGGTCGGGTCTGGTCCCGCCATTTATGTCTCCGGTGACACAGTTTGGTACGAGCAGGTGGCTGAAGTTGGCCGTCGCTACGATGTGAGATTGGCAGTCCTGTTTACAGGAAGCGCGGAGCCGCGGGGTCCCTTCCATGTGACGATGGACAGTAATGATGCCATTGAGGCAGCTTATGCGTTTCCCAATGCGAAAATCATTGCCGTGCACAACGAAGGCTGGGGGCATTTTACGCAAACCCAGGATGATGTGGCCAAAGCATTCACAACCTTGGGAATTGGCGACCGCCTGGAGTTGCTGCAACGAGGCGTCGCAACTGGGTTTTCTTGGCCAGAGCAATGAAATAGCCGTTTGTGGGTTAACCTCCGGATTGTCCGGTTCGTCTTTTCCATTCACTGAGCGAGCCGATGAACTCGGCATCCGGAGCTTCGTCGAGCAAGGTGATGAATTCGATCGTGTGCCCGTCCGGATCTCTAAAGTAGAGCTGGGCGGATGGCATCCACCCAATCACGGACGGCTCCGTGGTCTCGGTCCTGGCGAAATCGTAGGTTCGTACCTTGAGCCGATTGAGCCGTTCACCAGCCGATAGCAATTCCGACAGAGAAACAGCAATGGCCAGGTGCGATTGGTGGAATTGGCTACCGTAAGTCGTGTCCGGTCCCCACAGTCCAAGCATCGAAGCCCGGTTGTCACCAATCCATAAGAAAACAATGTCTCTTTTCGGGTCACGGTAAGCGAAACGCAGCTGTACGATTTCTAAATAGAACGCCTTTGAGGTCTCCGTCTTCCTGACGGCCAAGTGCGTCTCGTACAAGTTCATACGGAACTAAGGATACGGCTCCTCGGCGCGTTGTTCCAATTCTCAGAGTATTTTCCGTTCAACCAGCTCCGGAGGAGCGAAATCTTTATAGCCCGCGCCATAATGAAAAGGTGCAGCTCCGTAGGAGCGATATCAAAGTTGGAAACGCACGTTGGCCGTAGTCATGCTCTGTTAGATGCCGCTCCTGCCGGAGCTGACCATGTGGGTTGCCGTGGCTATAAAGATTTCGCTCCTACGGAGCTGGTTTTGATTGTTCGGAGCAACGCGTTTAACACCAATAAAATCGGGTGGTCGAAGAGGTCGACTGTGGCAGAGTCGTCTGCCAATGAAACTCGGTTTCCAAATTCGGGCTTTGCTGTTTGCGCTTTCCTTCGTCCAGATCACAGTTGCGAACGCCTATGTTGCGTCGCCGGTAAAGCGGGCGCGTGATCTTGGTGTTCCGTTCGACGGCACGCCTGGAGCACTCAACGCGATCACCGATGTGCCCGGGGTTGAGGTTGGCCAAACGACGCTGATCGAAGGAGAAGGCAAGTTGGTGGTGGGCAAGGGGCCTGTCAGGACCGGAGTGACCGCGGTCCTTCCAATCGGCAAAACTGGTGCTAATACGCCAGTGCCGGCCGCGATGTTCTCTTTTAATGGCAACGGCGAAATGACCGGAAGCGAATGGGTCGAAGAATCCGGATTCTTGGAGGGACCGGTGCTGCTCACCAACACCCATAGTGTCGGTGTGGTGCGCGACGCGGTGATTGCATGGGGGCAAAAGCGGTATCCGGATACCGACTATTACAGCTTACCGGTGGTGGCCGAGACCTGGGATGGTGAGCTGAATGATATCAACGGCTTTCATGTTAAGAAGGAGGACGTGTTTGCCGCTTTGGAAAACGCGGCAGGCGGACCGGTGGCGGAAGGGAATGTTGGTGGCGGAACCGGGAACCGCGCGTTCGAATTCAAGGCAGGCATCGGAACGGCCTCGCGGTTGGTTTCGATCAAAAACGATCGTTTTCGCGTGGGGGTATTAGTTCAGGCGAACTTTGCTTCACGTGAGAATCTGATCATTGCCGGCGTTCCGGTGGGTAAAGAAATCACGGACTTGATGCCGGAGATTCATCGGGATCCAGAACGTGAAGGTTCCATCCTGGTCGTGGTCGCGACGGATGCGCCTTTATTTCCGACCCAATTGAAACGTCTGGCAAAGCGGGCTGCCCTTGGTATTGCGAGGACCGGTGGTATCAGCACCGATTCGTCTGGAGACCTATTTATCGCTTTTTCTACTGCAGTCCCGGCTGAAGAAGGAGATCGCCAACATTGGTCGACGGTCAAGAACCCCGACGTTTCTCCCCTGCTAGGGGCGGTGGTGCAGGCGACCGAAGAGGCAATTATTAACTCGTTGGTGGCCGCCAAAACGATGCATGGAATCAACGACAACGTAATGTACGCGTTGCCCCAGGACCGATTGCGCGAGGTGCTGAAGAAATATAACCGACTGAACGAGTGAGACCTTGGGCGTGAGTAGTGAGCGGTGAGCAGTAAGCAGTGAGCAGTAAGCAGTGAGCAGTGAGCAGTGAGCAGTAAGCAGTAAGCAGTAAGCGGTGAGCGGTGAGCGGTAAGCGGTAAGCGGTAGGGGGTCGGGCTTTTTACGATGGAGGACTCGTGGG
>JAFAHI010000420.1 GCA_019237325.1 Verrucomicrobiota bacterium
AGAAGATATTTTCGTCGACCTCGAGCTCAGGGACCAGGCTCAGTTCCTGATGAATCATCGCAATCCCCGCCCGGGTAGCATCCCGCGGAGAAGTCAAATAAACGGGCTGACCCTCTACCAGAATTTGCCCCTCGAAATCCTCGATCAACCCCGCAGCAATTTTCATTAACGTACTTTTCCCCGCTCCGTTCTCGCCCATCAGAGCGTGAACCTCGCCAGGCCTCAACTGGAAATCGACGTCACGCAGCACTTGGGTTAGACCGAAGGACTTGGAAATCCGCCGCATTTCGAGGGCGAACGGCTGAGGGGTGGTCGTTAAAGAGGACACAGAAAGCCGGATGATTCAGGGAGGTTTTTGATTGATACTCGGCGACCCGACTAATGTAAAGCTTTACATAATATTTTGTTTATTCCATCCTCTTTCCCAACAACTACCTGAAAAACGTTGCCTACGACCTTGTATCCTGTCCCTAATCAAGTACTTCAATGACCCTCTCAGAGCTCGCCCGCGAATTGAATGTGAGCATCGCCACTATATCCAGGGCCCTTAACCGGCCAGATGACGTTGCCCCCAGCACCCGCGAGCGAATCTTGGCCGCTGTTCATCGCAACGGAAAATATCAACCAGGCAAAGCTCGCTGGCTACGAGCTCAACAAACTCGGACCATCGGGGTCGTTATCTCCGATATTCGGAATCCGTTTTTCGCTGCCTTTGTTAAGTCGATTGAGGATATTGCCAAAGACAACGGTTATACCGTTCTGGTTTGTAATGCTGACGAGGACTCGGAAAAGGAAGAAGCCGCCCTCTCCATGTTCCTGGACCGCAAGGTGGCCGGTCTGATCAACTGTTCTACGGGTGGGAATGTGGCTCTCCTTCGCGCAGTCCGCCAGAGTGGAGCTGCTATTATCGATTTTGACCGGGAATCCGGCTTAGAGAATACCGATGTTGTCACCGCGGATAACGTGCGTGGCACCGCTTTAGCCATCCAGCACTTGATTTCGCTTGGGCACCGGCGAATCGCCACCATCGCCGGACCTCAACATTTATCCAATGCCCGGACTCGTCTGGAAGTCTATCAACGATCATTGGCTCGAGCTGGGATTGAGATAGTCAGCCAATATGCTCAGTCCGGGAATTTCCAGGCCGAATCCGGTTACGAATGCACCCGCAAGCTATTCAAACTTTCGAAGCCACCTACCGCCGTGTTCGTGGCCAATCTGGAGATGTGCTCGGGCCTCATCACTTTTGTGCGGGAAACCGGTATCCGCGTACCCGCTGACCTGTCGGTTGTGACCTTCGATGACGCCTTTTGGATGCGATATATTGATCCGCCGATCACCGCCATCGCCCAACCCGTCGAAAAGATGGGCCAATACACGATCCAACTAATGTTGGAGCGACTTCGTGGCAGCCGCGGCGCCCAACGAAAAATGTTCGCGCCCAAACTGATCATCCGCCAATCCACCGCCGCCCCACCCGGAAAGTAATCAGCAATCAGTCCGGAAGCGGTTGGCCGTCATCCCGCTGGATCAGCATTAGAAGGACGTCAGGCGCCGACCCGATGGCAAACGGCACCGAATACGAGTGACAGAGTCGCCGATTGACATTACTAGATTAACTGTAATTACTAGAAGAGCTGATCGACAGCGTGAGAGAGCTAATCCGCAACTTAATCGTTTCTTTTTAGGAGGGTGTACAACATGGCATTGGGTGCGTCAGGGTCCGGGAATCAACTCATCGAGGCTGGCGGCGCCGAGATGTTGTCGTTGCCTGAAATTCCGCGCGAGAGGACTGCCGAGTTGGTCGCGGATATGAACATGAAGGGGTTCGGTGTTTTGCCCGGCTATGTGCAGCCGGATGATCTCGCTAGGCTCCGAAGCTTTGTTGAGGGAGCAGTATCCGCAGCGGGTGAACAATATGTATCACTTACCGGAGCAGACCCCGTCAAGGGCACGCTGCTGCAGGTATTGTCTAGCTCACCCGCCTTTGCCAATCTATTACATGAAGTATACGAGTTAGGAGCAGGCGTGCCCGCACCAGACCAATCTCTGTATCAGGTTCTACGCTGTCTAAAGGGCGAGACCGGTCTGAAACACGCTCTTCTGTTTCATTTCGATTCTTACGTCGTGACCGCGCTGTTACCGGTCATCATTCCAACCGAGGGACTCACCGGCAAGCTGGTGATGGCGCCGAACGTCCGGCCAATTCGGTCGTCGTATCTTTTCAACCTGATCGATAAGATCATCCTGGATAACCCGGTAACCAAATTCTTGCTGCGGAAAGCGTATCGGTCGGGTCTTCTTAAATTGACGCAGATCCCGATGGTGCCCGGTAACCTCTATTTCTTTTGGGGCTATCGAAGCGTGCATGGCAACGAAGCCTGTGACCCGGACAAGATTCGCGCAACGGCGCTATTTCACTTCGGTGATCCGCATACCAACAGCCGGTTACGCAAGTTCACCGGTCGAGCCAAAACCCGGGCCCAAGTCGGCGCGGCTCAATCAAGCTAGCGGGCTGCGCAGCGCTCCAGTAACCTTCCCAGCCCCTCATTAAACTCTCCTTCGCTTTCCAGGTTCGGCATATGTCCGACCCTTTTTATCCAGAGAAGCTCGGACCCTTTCAGTAGCGTACTCATCTGCTCAGCATCCGCCCGCGTGGTAAAGGCGTCTTCGTTGCCGACCACAACCAGCGCCGGGACATCAAGTCTGGCCAACGTTTCTGCGTAATCAGGTCTCTCAGCGCGCCCGCGGAGCGCAGCCGCTGCTCCGGTCGGACTCGTCGCCCCCATCATGGTTCGCACATGATCAGCGACTCGGGGAAGCGCGATCAGATTCGCTGGTGTCACCATCTTTGGTAACACTTCTTCGGCGTACCCCCGCATCCCTTCCTGCAAAAGCCGGTCCGCCATGGCAGCACGCTGACGTCTACCTGCCTCCGTTTCAGCTCGGCAAAACGTAGCAGCCAGTAGAATACCGCGAACTCGGTCCGGATAAAGCCGGCAAAACTCCATGACGATCTGCCCCCCCATCGACAATCCACCGATTACCACATCCTGAATCCCGAGCTCATCGAGAGTCCCGGCAATATCGGACGCAAAAATGTCGAGCGTGGTTTTGCCAGGAACAACGCTGCTTTCCCCATACCCGCGTAAATCCGGCACGATCGCTCTCCACCTTAGCTTCTTATCGCCCTCGTTCTCGGTCTCGGGCTCGTGCTCGAGAGTTTGTGGCGTGGCTGGGTCTACGTCGATCGCGCCTTCACGCCGCTCCAAATCTTTCTCGCTATTCCCACCCTCACTTCGAGCACGAGGACGAGCCCGAGCACGATTGAGGCGCTCGATCCACTCCATCTGCGGCCGCCACATCGTGCGATTAAACGGATGACCGTGAACCAGCACCAAAAAATTATCTCCCTCGCCGACGTCCTCATAAGCGACGGTGATACCGTTCACTAACGTCTTCCAAATCCGCCACCTCTCATCCGTCATATCTCGTTGCGTCCTTTGCGTCCGTGGCGCGAGGCTCATCTGTTATTTGTCGCGCGCGTAGCGCCCATCGCCCACCGCGCTCCAATCACCGCTGCCAACAACAGCCCCAGCACCACCCAAAGTTGGACATCGATCTGCTCTCCCAAAATCAAACCCGCGGCGAGTACCGCTAACACCGACTGAAATTGCTGAATCTGGCTCATACGAGCGACACCACCCCGGGCTAAACCCCGATAGTACAAGGCGAACCCGATAAACTGAGAAACCAACACTTGATAGGCGAGACCCAACCAAGCCGCGGGAGACTCGACCGGATGGAGCGGTCCCCGCACGATTAGATAGATAAAAAATACCAAGGCCACTGGCCCTGAAAAAACTAACATCCAACAGATCGCACGCCATCCACCCATCTCCTGCGCCAACAACCCGCCTTCCGCGTATCCGTACGAACAGGCCACGCAGGCGACGACGATTAGCATATCGGCTCGCCGCAGTTCGATACCACCCGCCCGCGAGATCAAATACCAAGCTACCAAGGCAGTCCCGGCGGCTGCGATCGCCCAAAATAATGCCGGCACTCGTTCACGCTTTCGCCAGACTCCGAAAACCGCGGTTAATAGCGGCAAGATCGCCGCCACCGTTGCGGCATGGCTCGCAGGTACACTCTGCAAAGCCACCGCGGTGAGAATCGGGAAAATAAAGACAATGCCCACGGCCGCTAAACACAATCGCAATACCTGCCTCCCCATCGGCACCGGATATTTTCCCAGGAAAGCACAAAGAAAGGCAATGGTACCGGCGCCAGCCCCTCTGGCTAAAGCAATGAAGAAGGGATCGAACCCACGTAGCGCCAGCCGCGCGCTCACAAAGGACAGGCTGAAACACAGCACCCCCAGCGAGGTAAAGATCCAACCCTCTACCTCGTGCAGAGACCTCCCTTCTTCTTTTGTCGATGAAGCTGTGGCGGACAGGTCCTCTCTCCGTACTCCCCCTTCAATAACACGAAAAGATGACCGCGTTCCGTCCATAAACCCGAATCTTGCTCAACTCACCGGACCAGAACAGAGACAGAACACTCAATAATGAACCAGAACAGTTTGATTCGAGCCTCGCCGTGCGCTAGTAGGAGTTCAGAAGCGATGGAGTCTGATTACTGATTACCGAGCACACCCACCAATCACCCATTTGACGCGCCAAATGCTTGCTCAGGGCAGGCTTTTCACCTTTCACCTTTCACCTTTCACTTCTCACTTCTCACTAGAAAGATGGACCCTTCCTACCAGCTCCTAGCGGACAAGCTCCACAGGCAGATCGACGCTCGGACGTATCTGCCGGGCGACCGGTTACCTTCGGTCCGCGAACTGGCCAAGGATCACGGCTTCAGCTTGGAGACGGTCCTACACGCTTTCCGGCTCTTGGAAAATAAAGGGTTAGTGGAGGCTCGGGTCAGAAGCGGATTTTACGTTCGGGAACCGAGGCTGCGTTTGATAGCGGCACCTACCAAAACGCAAACAATTTTCCGGGCAAAAGATGTTGCCGTTAGTTCACTGAGACACCAAACCGTCACGCTTGGGACCTCCAAGCACGTGGTTCCACTCGGACTGAGCTTGCTGGGCTCGGAGGTATTACCAGTACGAAAGCTAGCTCAAACCGCCGCCAGCGCAGCTCGACGTTATCCAGGAGAAACATCAAACCAGGGACCTCCGGCGGGGATCGAACTGCTGCGTCAGCAACTGGCGCAACGGGCAAACGCATGGGGTTGTTTCCTTTCGCCGGACGATTTCGTGATTACCTGCGGAGCATCGGAAGCGCTTCACCTGGCGTTAAGAGCGGTGAGCCAACCGGGTGATATCATTCTAGTCGAATCGCCCACCTATTTTGGAGTGCTGGAGATTATCCAAGGCCTGGGACTAAGAGTCGTGGAGTTGGCTACCGACCCGGTCCAAGGGATTGATCTCGGGGATCTTGAGAACGCCCTGCAACGATTCAATAGAGTGGCGGCTTGTTTGTTGGTAACGAATTGCAGCAATCCTCTCGGTTATTCACTCAGCACTAAAACCAAACACAACCTGGTTCGATTGTTGGCCAAGTTTGGTGTCCCGCTGATCGAAGACGACATTTTTGGCGAGTTACACCGGCCTGAAACAGAACGTCCGAAAGTTGCGAAGTCGTTTGATCAAGACGGATCCGTTATTTTAATCGGTTCTTTTTCTAAGACATTAGCGCCCGGTCTTCGAGTTGGTTGGATCGTGCCAGGCAAGTTTCATGACCGAGTCCTGGAGCTCAAATCTGCGACCAGCCTGGCTACGCCTTCGCTTCCGCAACTAACAGTCGCAGAATTCCTTAAATTCGGTTCGTTCGATGCTCATTTGCGACGCTTGCGTAAGT
This sequence comes from Verrucomicrobiota bacterium, assembly GCA_019237325.1. Lineage (GTDB taxonomy): Bacteria > Verrucomicrobiota > Verrucomicrobiia > Chthoniobacterales > JAFAMB01 > JAFAVN01. The sequence continues at coordinate 5,877 of JAFAHI010000420.1, forward strand.
TCTTAGCCGAACAAGTTTACCGATTCAGTTGCGCCATCGCGGAGAATTTCCCAGCGTCGACCCGGATATCTCGCCCCAGCGGCGGGTTTCTATTATGGATCGAACTCGAAGAAGATTTCGATGCGCTCGAACTTGCCGCTGAGGCACTCAACCGGTTTCGGATAGCAGTCGCCCCGGGAAACATTTTCTCCGCTACCGGTGAACGGTACACTAATTGTTTCCGAGTGAGCTGCGGGCACGCGTTCTCGCCTCGGTTCGCGGAGGCAATCCAAACCGTCGGCCGGCTCGCCGCGCGATCAAGCGCACCAAGGCGAATGGCAAACAGCAGATAAATCTCACGCAAAGACGCAAAGGCGCAAAGGTTCGGACCATGCAGGTCAGCTTTTGATATTAATAACACTATATTTTGCTGTTATTATATTTGCGTATTGGAACAGAATCGTATTGCCAGAGAAATGGTCGATGCTGCCCTTAAGCTTCGTCGGCATTTCGGGCCGGGCATCTACGAATCATGTCTATGAACTGGTGCTGGTTTACGAGTTGGCCAAGCGCAATCTGACTAGTCGCCAGCAAACGCCGGTTCCGCTAGTTTATGAGGGCATGACTTTCGATATTGGCTTCAAAACAG
>JAFAHI010000379.1 GCA_019237325.1 Verrucomicrobiota bacterium
TTGTTTTCGCGTGATGTCGAGAGCATCAGTCGCAACCCGGATTGTCTCCTCGGTCGCACTGATTTCACCGCGGAGCGCAGCCTCCGTTATCTCGGCAGTCACGATGTTCGAAGTTAAGGTGAGATAAGTCGCTTCGAGTTGGTAGCGCTGCAAATCTGCCTGCGCTTGCAATGACTCCACTGTGCGTCGATTCAAGCCGAATACGTCCGGCGCGTAAGATATGCTGAGAGCGGTCGTGTAAAGGCTGTAGTAGGGATTCCCCGTGTTCGCCACCGGCGTAATCGTGCTGGTGGCAGTTTTGTTTCGGCTGGGGCTAAAATTGGCTGACAGACTTGGGTAATAGGAACCTTGTTGAGCTCTTACATCTTCCTGGGCGACACGCAGCGCTGCTTGGGCTGACTCCAAGCTCGGATTGTCTTTTATCGCCTCGTCGACGAGCTCATTCAGCGCTTGAGAATGGAACAAGGTCCACCATTGTCCCGGGATATCCAAGCCTTCTACGAACCGCTGCGATTCACCGGCGGAAACCTTAGTGCCGGAGGTTTGGCGAGCCAATGGTTCGGGGGTGTAACCGTTAACCGGTGGCGGATCCGGCCGATGAAAATTCGGGCCTACCGCACAACCGGCAAGCAGCACCGAAATTGCGAGCGGCAGAAAGGAGCTAATCCGGTCTAGAAAACTTCGTCCTCGTACTCGTCGTCGTCCTCGTCCTCGAAAGAGTATGTTAGCTACAGCGTTTAAGAAGGACAGGGAACGTTGCGTAGAAACGGCGTTGTTAGATCGCGCCCGTATACCTGACAACACATCCTTTCGAGGACGAGGACGACGACGAGTACGAGGACGATCCAGGATTCGCATCGTGGGCTATTTAACCGCCGCCAACTCGGGCACTTCTTCCTTCTCTGTCCGCCGGCCACGACGCGAGAAGATATCAATAAGAACCGGGAGAATGATCAGAATAAGAACCGGCGCCAGCAGGATGCCACCCACTACTACGAGAGCGAGGGGCTTTTGTACTTGGGAACCGATACCGGTCGAAATTGCAGCCGGCAACAGACCCACACACGCCGCAACACAGGTCATCATAATGGGCCGCAATTGGGTCTGGCAAGCGCGCAACAAGGCTTCTCGCCTATCGAGGTCACCTGAAGCTAATAAATTAAAGGACGAAATTACTATGATGCCGCCCATAACAGAGATGCCGAACAAACCAATAAAACCGATCGCCGCCGATACACTGAACGGTGTGCCGGTAATCGCCAGGGTGAAAACACCGCCAATCAACGCCAGGGGCATTACACTTGCAGCCAAAAACGTATCTACAATTGAAGAGAAATTGACCCAAAGTAAAAGCACAATGAGCACAAGGCTGATCGTCGTCACAACACTCAGCCGGCTGATCGCTTCTTGTAGTTCCCCAAATTCGCCGGCCCACTCCAAACGAGAGCCCGCCGGCAGATGAACCTTCTCGGCGATCTTCTGTTGAGCCTCCAATATTGCGCCGCCCAAATCACGGCCGCGAACACTGAACCGGATCGGGATATAACGCTCCTGATTTTCGCGGTAAATAAACGAGTAACTCGGCACCATTTTCACGGTCGCAACCGCGCTTAATGGGATTTGAATGGTGCCATTTCCGGTTGCGACCCCGATCGGAATATTACGCATGGCTCCAAGGCTTTCCCGGTATTCCGGCGCCAGGCGAACGACGATGGGAAAATTGCGGTCACTGCCGTACTCATAGGCATTGCCAGCCGCCTGTCCGCCGATAGCAGTCTGGACCACGGTATTAATATCGCCTGGTGCCAAGCCGTAACGCGCCGCTTTGACTCGATCGACATCAATGTTGATAGTCGGCTGTCCGAAGGCGTCGAACACGGAAAGATCATTAATCCCGGCAACCGTTTCCATCACATCCTTGATCTGATAGGCAGTCTTTTGCAGAGCTTCCAAGTCGTTGCCGTAGAGCTTGATCGAGTTCTCTCCCTTTACTCCAGATGCGGCTTCCTCAACGTTGTCCTCGATGTTTTGCGAAAACTCGAGGTCGACCCCAGGAAATGGCTCGGACAATGCCGTATTTAATTGCTGGGTAAGCTTCTCTTTGTCTAACCCCGGCGGCCATGAATCAAACGGCTTAAGCGGAACAAACATCTCCAGATTAAAAAAACCGGTAGTATCCGTTCCATCATCCGGCCGGCCCAGCTGGGATACAACGGTTATAACCTCCGGAAAACTCTTTATGAGCTGCCGCATCCGGTTGGCGTAACTTTGGCCTTCTTCGAGTGAGATGGTCGGAGGAAAAGTCGCGCGAATCCAGAAATTGCCTTCCTCAAGCTTCGGCAGAAACTCAAGCCCCAGAGACCTTCCCGCGATGAGGGCCGCTGCCACCAAAACGACGGCTCCGCCAATCGCCAGAATTCGGTTAGCCAACATGAATTTCAAAATGGGCGTGTAGATTCGCCGCAGAAGCCGAACCAGGATTGTCTCCTTCTCTTCAACCTGTTCGGGTAGCAGCAGAGCGCTCATTGCGGGGGTCACCGTAAACGTTGCGATCAGCCCCCCGGCGATCGCATAAGCATAGGTCCTGGCCATCGGACCGAAAATGTGGCCTTCAACGCCGGCCAGCGTGAACAACGGAACGAAACCCGCAATGATAATCGCCGCTGAGAAAAAGATTGGCTGGTTAACCTCCCTGGCGGAATTGGCAATCACCGCAAATCGACCCCGCAGCTCCATCGCAACCCGCGATTGGTTCCTGACGTTCGAATGAGCGAAACGTTCTTCCGGTTTTTGGGAAAGGTGGCGATAGATATTTTCCACCATAATGACCGTGGCATCGACGATCAGACCAAAGTCAATCGCGCCCACCGAAAGTAGATTAGCCGATTCGCCCCGGAGCAACATGATGATAATCGCGAAGAACAGCGCAAATGGGATCGTCAGCGCAACGATTATGGCGCTACGCAGATTGCCGAGGAAGATCCATTGGATAAGGAATATCAGCACGATCCCGACAACCAAATTGTGGAGAACAGTGTGGGTCGTAACGGCGATTAGCTCGCTCCGATCATAGATCTTTTCGAGATGCACCCCGGGCGGAAGAATCCCCGTAGTATTAATCTTCTTAACTTCTTCTTCGACTCGGTGGATGGTGGGAAGACTCTCCTCCCCGCGCCTCATTAAGACGATCCCTTGCACAATGTCGTCATCCTTATCCTGGCCGGCGATTCCAAGCCGGGGCTGATAACCGATCTCAACCTGCGCTAGGTCTTTGATCCGAATCGGCGACCCACTGTTTTGGCTCACCATCGTGTTGTTTATATCATCGACCGTGTGAATCAGGCCGACGCCGCGAACCACTGCTGCCTGCGGTCCGAAATTCACCGTCTGACCACCGACATTGATATTGGCATTGTTCAGCGCCTGCTGGATCTGAGGGATCGTGACCCCATAAGAAAGCAGCTTTTTCTGGTCTACGATTACCTGATAATTCTTTGTTTTACCGCCCCAGCCCGTCACGTCCACAACTCCGGGAACCGCTTTGAAGCGCCGCTCCAGGACCCAGTCTTGAAGCGTTTTTAGATCCATGACGGAGTAACCGGGCGGACCAACCACTCGATACCGGTAAATCTCGCCAATCGGACTCTCGGGTGAAATCTGTGGTACGACTGCGTTGGGTAACGGCGACAACTGCGATAGCCGGTTAATCACCCATTGTTCCGCCTGCTCATAGGTGAAATCATAGGTGAACGCGATGCGCACATCGGAGAGGCCAAAGAGTGAGATGGTTCGGACAGAGGTAACGTGAGGAATACCCGCCATCTGAATCTCGATCGGGATCGTGATATACCGTTCGATTTCTTCCGCTGATTGCCCGCTGCTCTGAGTGATCACTTCCACCAACGGCGGTACCGGATCCGGATAAGCTTCGATGTTCAGTTGCGTGAAACAGACAACACCGGCGCCGAGCAGCAAGACCGTCAGAATGACAATGATCGTCGGCCGTTTCAGGGCAAACGTAACGATACCGTTCATCATGTTAGTTCTTGCTCACAGGGGGGGCGACAAGCCCGATTAGTCAGAGTGCGCTGCACGATCGATGAACAAACTGCCGCTGGTGACGACTTGTTCACCCGCCTGAACTGCCTCCAGGACTTGGACCATTCCCTCCTGAACCCAGCCGGGACGAATCTGCCGAAGACTCAACGTCTTATCTTTTCCTGCGATCCACACGCGAGCCGTGTCACCTTCGTACACCACTCCTTCTTCCGGTACCGCAGGTGAATCGACGGCATTACCGATAATGATGCTGAAATTAGCGAACATCTCCGGCTTAAGCACACCATCCGGGTTCTCGACCTCTGCTCTAACCGGTAAACGATGCGTGTTAGGATCGATGGAGGCCGCAACGTAGGTCAACTTCGCGCTGAACCGGCGGTCCGGAAACGCTAGCACATGGACTTCCACCGGGTCACCTACCCGCATGGAAGGAGCATCATCTTCATGAACGTTGGCCAAGAGCCAAACCCTGGTCATATCACCGATCGAAAAAATCGGGGAAGAACCTCCATTAGCCGCGCTATTAATGTATTGGCCAAGCCCAACTTGGCGTTGGGTTACAACTCCGCCGATGGGGGCAAACACCATCGCTTCCGGGCTCAGGTTTAGAGCGTCAGGCGCATTCTCGATCGCGGCAATATCAGCATCACTCTTCCCCAGGATCCGTAACCGATTCCGAACCGCCGCCAGGGCGATCTGCGCCGACCGAAATGCGCCCTGAGCAGTCGCAAGATCGACCTGGCTTTGTTGCCAGTCCTTCAATGGTGCGCCCTTACTGTCATACAGATCGTGCTGCCGTTTC
>JAFAHI010000446.1 GCA_019237325.1 Verrucomicrobiota bacterium
ATAGCATTGGGTACCACTGTCGCTCCGGACCGGGAATGTTACAGCAAAGGCCTTGGAGGTGAACAGGGAAGCAGCAACCAGAATTGTACTAAAACAGAATGTGGATGCCTTCATTGATCGGCTTATCCTATCATTATAAATTCCAGATTGGAAGCCTGTTGCCCTGGGAAATCAACAAGTTATGAAGGTCAAACCAGGCCGCGCTGACATGTAATGCACAAGTTCACGGTTCACAGTTCGCCGTTCGCAGTTCACCGTTGCCAATTCAGTGGCTACACGAACCGCTTCTACGGTTACGTCGATCCAAGGCGCCCTGGACCAATGCGTGCCACCGCTCAACGGCCGCCAACCGCGAACAGTGAACGGTGAGCGGCAAACGGCAAACCGTAAACCCCTAGGCTATGCGTCTTGCGATCGAAGAACTCATTCAGAAATGGCTGGCGGAAAATCCCAACGAACGTTTACCCGGAGCCGGGGAGCCGCTCAATTTAGATGAATACTTTCGTTGGCCTGAAGATTTACGCTTGGCGTATTCGCTCCTTAAAAACTCGGGGCACGTCCCGGAGGAGGTCGAACTTTTGCGCGAGATTGGTCAGTTAAAGCAGCGTCTGGCGGAATCAACGGACGAGCTCACTCGAAGCGAATTGGGGCGCCGGGTTCAGGAGCAGGAGGTAGCGCTCAATATCCGATTGGAACGCAACCGAAGGCGGTAGGGCGAGCGCCTGCTCGCTTCTCATGTGAGAAGTGAGAGGTGAGAAGTGATTGGTGATTGTGTGTGGCAAACGTCGGTTCCATCAGGTGGTCATGATTTCTTCTTAGCCATTGCCCCTGGCCCGCGATCAGAGCTGCTGACGAACTGCTAATCACGTCTCACCTCTCACTTCTCACAGGCGGAGCGAGCAGGCGCTCGCCCCTTGCGCATCGGACCAAGCAATGCGATTGCGAATGCTCATGCCATGATGGCTGTTTGCCAAAAAGGACCACGTTTACCACTCAAAGTTCTTGTTCCACTGATCGTCGCTTGCGCTCTCTTTATGGAGAACCTGGATGCGACGGTCTTATCGACGGCATTACCTGCTATCGCCGGCGATCTGCATCAGAGCCCAATCCAGCTGAAGTTAGCACTCACTTCCTACTTGTTGACGCTCGGCGTCTTTATTCCGGCGTCAGGATGGGTCGCGGATCGGTGGGGTGCGCGTCTCATCTTTCGTTGGGCCATCCTCATCTTTGCGTTGGGTTCAGCGCTTTGCGGTCTTGCCAATTCGATGCAGTTCTTGATTGCGGCGCGCGCCCTGCAAGGCATCGGCGGAGCGATGATGGTGCCCGTTGGACGTTTAGTCATTCTGCGAAGCGTATCGCGAACGGAAATGGTGGGAGCGCTAGCCTGGCTAACCATCCCCGCACTGGTTGGCCCCGTTCTTGGACCGCCATTGGGAGGATTCATTACCACCTATTACACCTGGCGATGGATCTTCTGGATCAACCTGCCGATCGCCGGTTTAGGGCTGATTCTCGCCACGCTGTTTATTCCGGATATTCAGGCAGAAAATTCACAACGATTTGATTTCGTGGGTTTTGTATTGTCCGGCGCGGCGTTATCCACGCTGGTGGCCGGTTCCAGCGCCGCCGATACACCATCTATTCCACTCCACATCACCATCGTTCTTTTTACGGTAGGGATTATTTGTTCGGTGCTCTATTACCTGCACGCAAAGCGTTCGCCCAATCCAATCCTGGATCTATGCCTGCTAAGATTGCCAACCTTCCGCGCAGGTGTCTCCGGAGGTTCGCTCTTTCGTATTGGGATCGGTTCGCTGCCATTGTTGTTGCCTTTGCTCTTTCAGCTCGGATTCCACTTCAGTCCGCTTAACTCCGGTCTGATGACCTTTGTGGCGGCAATTGGCGCAATGGGGATGAAGACGGCTGCCGGCTGGATCCTGAAAAAATTCGGGTTCCGCACCACGCTGACCTTCAACGCGGTGCTCTGCGCACTTACCGTGATTGCACCGGCGTTCTTCAATCAAGCAACTCCAGTTCTTTTCATGTCCCTGATTCTTTTCGTGGGTGGTTTCTTTCGATCGCTCCAATTCACCTGTATTAATGCGATCACTTTTGCCGAAGTAGAACAGGCGGAGATGAGCCAGGCGACCAGCTTTTCCAGTGTGGCTCAACAACTGTCGCTCAGCTTAGGGATCACAGTCGGTGCGGCCATGTTGCAGCTATCGCTCAACGCCCGCGGCGAAACGGACCTCACCATCCCGGACTTCTGGCCGGCCTTCCTCGTCGTAAGCGTTATCGCGGTGCTGTCCCTATTCACCTTCGTCAGACTTTCCAGCGACGCCGGCGAAGAAGTCGCCGGAAGAAAACGCGTAGCCTCCGTCCAGGTAAATATTAGCACCGTAAGAAGCGAAAGGTGAGAAGTGAGACGTGAGAGGTGAGAAGTGATTGGTGGGTCGTGGGGCGAAAAGACCCGTAATCAACGTGCAACGCATGGGACCTATAGGACACTTGGGACTTATGTGACAGAGGCGGCCTTCCACCAATCACGTCTCACGTCTCACCTCTCACTTCTCACAGTTTTCAGCCGTTATAGCTGAAAACTTTGAGCCAGTAGTTCATACGAGCGTATCCGCGCGGCGTGGCTATGTGCCATCGTCATGATCATGATTTCGTCTGCCTGACAGAGGTCGGCCAGAGCCAATAACCGGGCTTTGACTTCGTCCGGACTTCCGGCCGTAAAATGCGCTCGCGCCGCTCGGGCCAACTGGCGTTCCCAATCGTTGTATTGATAGTTCAGAGCCTCTTTGGGGCTCGGAAACGGGGCCGGTTTTCCGCTCCGCAAACGCACCCAGGCAAGCTCCAGTGACGACGCCAGTTCCGCTGCGGCTTCGGAGGAGTCAGCACAAATCGCAGATAGAGCTAAGATCACTCGAGGCCGGTCAAGCCTGGGACTCGACTTAAACATGCTCCGGTAAACCTGAGTAGCGTACTCAGCGGAATCCGGGTTGATATGGTGAGCAAAAGCGAAACCCACCCCAAGAGCAGCCGCGATCTGGGCTCCGTCTTGAGTGGAACCGAGCATCCAGATCGGAGGAGTCGATACATCTCGAGGAATGGCCTGGATCGATTCATCCGTATCCGGTGGCCGAAAATAATGGAGCAACTCGCCAATAAGCTCGGGGAATTCGTCGCTCATAAGGCGATCTTTAGAACGCCGTAACGCTAATGCGGTTGCCTGGCTGGAACCGGGAGCCCGGCCGATGCCGAGATCAATGCGTCCGGGATGTAACGCCTCCAGAACCCGGAACTCTTCGGCGATCCGCAACGGAGAATGATTTGGGAGCATGATCCCCCCTGCGCCCACGCGTAGTCGTTCCGTTACGGAGGCGACGTGACCGATCATGATTTCCGGAGCAGTGCTGGCCACACTCGGAATGCTGTGATGTTCTGCTAACCAATATCGAGTGTATCCCAACCGGTCTACGATCCTGGCCAAATCCAAGGTGTTGGTGAGCGCTTCAGAATCTTTAGACCCTGCAGCAATTGGAGAAAGATCAAGAACCGAAAGCGGAATCGACATCCACTAGCCGTCCGGCGGGAAGGTCCGCGCGTCAAGGGAGGCGTATGGGCGAGTGGGCGAAACGGCGAAGGGGCGAATCAGCCGCAATGCGGCGTCTCGAGACAGTAGAGGGGCTGCCGCGCTATCATGAACGGCAGCTTCGCCGTTACAGCGCTTCGCGCCTAGATTCGCCCTGTCGCCCCATTCGCCGGTGCGCTGACACGCCCCTTGATCTCCTCGAACTCCTTTATTAAGAAAGAGTATGCGCAAAGTGCTCCGATCTGCTGAGGGCCCGCTAGAGGTCCCCCCACAAGAAAAGTCGGTTTGGATCTGTATGTGCGGCCTTTCGAAAAATCAGCCGTTCTGTGATGGTTCTCATAAACAGACCAAAGAAGAAGCTGAGGGTAAGGTTTACGAATACGACACTGAAGGTCATCGGTCAGAGATTTAGCCGCAAAATCATTCCAACAAATGCAGATAACTGAACGGCCGGCAGGCCGGTTGGCGCAGGGAGGAACCGAGCGCCAACCCGGGGTTAAATGGTTCCCGATATTGCTGGCGGCCCTATCCGTGTTCAGAGCGGTGAGTTCGTTCCGAGTGTTCGCGGCGTTGCCGGCGTCAAAGACGTTCCCGGTGTTGACGGCGCTCGCGGCGTTGTCGGCGTTGTCGGCGTTCTTCATGGGTTGTGCCGGCGGTCCGAGCACCGCGCGTTTAGGTGTCGCGAAAGGGAACTTTATCACGGTCCTGATCGATCCCGGACACGGAGGCAAAGATAACGGTGGCACGAGCGGGCGGTTAGCTCCCTTCCAAAAGGAAAAGGATCTCACTCTCGACACGGCGAAACGCGTCCGGGACGAATTAAAGCGGGCGGGATTACGGACCCTCATGACTCGCGAGGATGATCATTTCGTGGAGTTGGACGACCGGGTCGCAATGGGTAACCAACTGGGCGCAGGCGCAATCTTGGTGAGTATCCACTATAATGCGACTGGCAGCTCGCGACCGAACGGAGTGCAAACGTTCTTTTGGCACGCCAACAGTCATGGACTGGCAACCCGGATCCAGCAGGCTGTGGTGAGTAGTACTGGCGAGACAAATAATGGAGTCACTCGGCGCCGATTGCGGCTGACGCGAAACCCGGAAATTCCGTGTGTGCTTTGTGAGTGCGCCTATCTGACGAACCCGACCGAGAATGCCAAAGTCGCGCAGGATAACTATCGCCAGTTGATTGCGAACGGAATTGCCAGCGGGATTCTGCAGGAGTACCGCCTCGGAGATGAAGGGATTCCTTCTGTACCGGAGATCTGGGCGCCACTCTCAAGAGGGTTTGACAAATACGCGCCCACGAAGAAGGGGAAGAAGCACGTCCGGCACACAGATGAGGACGCCAGAGGATAGTTGGAGCGCGGTAGCCGAATCTCGGTAGGGTCGAGCTCCAGCTCGTCGTATTCATGCCATTCGCGGTTTGCCAACTACCCACGAACGAGCTGGAGCTCGTCCCTACCGAGATTCGGCCATTCGCCTCTTGAGCCTTTGGCCGCTCTTATAGTAACTATACCGCCAATGAAGAAACTGGATGTTCTTCGGGCGCTGTTCCCCGTGATTCTTCTGACGAGCTCGATCGCGTCTGCGTTCGACTTAGGCAAGGTTCATGACCTGGTCGTATTCGGAGATAGTTTATCGGACAATGGCAATACTTACACTGCGGTTGGCCTACCAAAACCACCTTACTACGATGGACGGTGGACTAATGGGTATAACTGGGTCGATTACTTCACCCGAATTGCCGGCTTGCCTGCTGCAACTGCCTACCTGGAAAATGGGGGAACAAACTTCGCGGTTGGCGGCTCGACGTCCGAGTTATTAGGAGCGCAGATTCTTGTCTACCTGACGACTGTCAGCGGTAAGCCTGATCCGTCCGATTTGTTCGTGATCTGGATTGGAGGCAATGATTTCACGGCCGGCATTCAACCCGATGTCACCACTGGCGCAATTGGTGCTGAGCTTACGGTGTTAAGTCTAGCCGGTGCCAAGCAATTCCTGGTCGTCAATGTACCGGATATTTCGCTTACTCCCGATATTATCGCCGGGGGAACTGCCCAGGTCCAGGCTGCTAAACAGTTCGTGTCCACGGTCAACAGCCAGCTGCAAACGGAGATCCCATATCTCGCCTCGTTGTACGGAGTTGAGATTGACCTGATCGATGTGAACACATTGTTCACGGAACTGGTGAACAATCCGGGCGCGTACGGTTTCAAAAACAGCACCGGCGAGGCGTATAATCCTAGTACAGGTAAAAAGGTCAAACATCCGAACATGTATGTCTTTTGGGATGGCTTCCATCCGATTACCCGAGTCCACAAGTTAGCCGCTGAAACCTTTGAAAAGGACGCCGCCGCAGCTGTGCCGCTGCTAGGAGTTAACCCTTAACTATACCGTCAGCGCCGGGCCGGGAACGTCTGATCGTTCACCGCGTTGTTTAGAGCAATCATGGCGATTGCGGTGTTTGCTGGTGGACTGTGGCCAATTTCGCAAATAGGACGTTGATAATCGTTCGAGCCGCTTGTTCAAATCCGCTTCGACCGGTATTAATGGTTAGGTCGTAGTTAGTGGGATCCTCGATATCAGTGTCGAAATAGGTGCGAACATACCGGCGCCGTCGTTCATCGGTCTCCGGGACTAATCGGGCAGCGTTCTCCCGCGGAAGCTGATGGTAGTGCGCGAAATTTAGGACTCGATCGGGCAGGGGAGCGACTAGACGGACCTGGAGGACGTGTGGAAGCTGCGCTGTGATTGAGCTGGCGCCGCGTCCGACCAAAATAACATTTCCTCTGGCGGCCAGTCGCCGGATCGTTTCGACCGTATGTTGGCGAAGGATCCAAAATGAGGGATGCAATCCTAGAACCGATTCCAAAGCATCGGTCAACGGGTGCTTAGCATCTTCCGGAATGTAAGGCTCCATTCTCGCTGACAGCTGATGGTCTTCCAGGATGCGTTGGGCCAGGTTCCGATCGAACACTTTCCAAGGGTGGGGAGGATCGCCCTGGAAGTCGACATTCAATTGCTGGGCAATCAAGTTAGCGACCGTCAAAGCGCCGGCCCCGGTTTGTCGCGAGATGGCGATAGCCGGTCTTTGTCGGATTTCCGGCTTTTCAGGCAGCGAGAATTGTGCGCCCACATACCGCGCGAAAACGTCGGCTGAGTTTCTGCTCATAGCGTACTACCTCTGATGTTTTGGGGGAACGAAGCTCCAAGAGAGCAACGCGTGGGCAAAAATACACCACTTATAGACAGCCGACAAACGCCCTTGAAAATGCCGTGATCGCCGGGAGCGGGTTAATCGAAAGCGATATGCTTTGCTCCAAGAAAGCCGCGACGTCGATTCCTTCGCCCCCGCAATAAAGCTGTTCCCAGCGCTTTCGTTCGCAACGTTCCCGGCGTTTTCAAGGAGTTCCTACCATTGCCACAATGGGCCGAAGACGTTATTTTTTTTGAGACCGGTGCTCCGGTCGCGTTTTTGGGAAAAGATCATTGGAACAAACGCAGCCCGGGATGCCGGTAGGATAAAATATGCGGTTTCCAGACCGGTCTAAAGCGGGTCAACTGCTGGCTCAAAAGCTCGGCGGTTACGCTAATAATCCTGATGCTGTGGTTTTGGCGTTGCCTCGGGGAGGAGTACCCGTGGGATTTGAAGTCGCTTGTACCCTTAACCTTCCGCTCGACATTATCGTTGTCCGAAAACTTGGTGTTCCCAATCACGAAGAGCTGGCAATGGGAGCAATCGCGAGCGGCGATGTGCGGGTGCTCGAGGATGACACGATCGATTGGCTGCAGATCCCGAGTTCGGTGATCGAGCGAGTCACCGAAATGGAAAAGACCGAATTGCAACGCCGCGAATCAACCTACCGCGGGACTGCACCGCCGCTCGACCCTGCGGGCAAGATAGCCATTTTGGTGGATGACGGCATCGCCACTGGCTCCACCATGCGTGCGGCAGTAGCCGTCGTGCGTTCACGCGGCCCTCAGCGCATAGTGATTGCTGTGCCGACCGCACCGGCTTCGACCGCGAAAGAACTGGAGAGGGTGGCAGATGATTTTGTTTCTATCATTACAGCAGACGTCTTCGTGGGAGTCGGACAATGGTACGACGACTTTCGCCAGGTGTCCGATGAGGTCGCACGTGATCTTTACGAATGTGCCAAGCTCGGGTGGCGCAGAAGTGATGAGTAACGCGGTAGGGGCGAGCGCCTGCTCGTCCGATGTGTGCGACTCTGTTGACTTCAAAACCAGGACGCGCGGAGCTCGTCCCTACCGTAAATTAGGAATTACCATCCAATAATGAGCGCACAACTCCGAGAACCGAGAAAGGCACTGCTGCTGATTTACCGGCGAATCGACTTTCCGGCAGATTCTCAGAAGACGCGGTTTGTACACACGCTCGTAGATACCGAGATCGAAAACGCTATTGAATCATTTCGGCATTTTTTGGAATTAGTTACGGAACTGACTCATCATCTGGTTTTTATCGAATCTGAGATTGTCTTCGCGGAACGAATTCTGGCCACATTGACCGTTACCGGGCCTCATCAATATTGGCCGTCGCCGGACGATACCCGGCCGGAACTCGACACCATGGCGCCGGCTTATCGATACGATTCTGTCTTTGTTCTTTGGCCGCAGAATAACCTGGCAACCGGCAGTTCGATTTCTTCAGCTGGTTGGGGGCTGGCGATCGCCGCCGGTCCATGGTCGAACTGGGCAACTTATGCAACGGTCGCCAATGCGCGCTCCGCGACATGGAAAGTTCCGCGGCTGGGCGAAGTTTGGTTACACGAATGGTTGCACGGTGTGTGCGGCTTCTTTGCCGATCGAGGTATCCCAATGCCCGACGGTGACGCCGATGGAGGCGGCAGGCATGGGTACAAACAATCGCCGGTCTCGGGTTGGACCGATTATTATCGCGACCTCATGACGGCGAATGTCTTGGAAAACGGCCGGCGCCTGGGGATCCCTTTGGAAGCATGGCCGAGCTGGGGGAGTCAAGGAGCTAGGACCTAGAATCCAGGAGGCAGGAGGGCGCGCTCCTATTCGGTGGGGCGAGGCTCCCGAACGGCTAGATGATTCAACCAAGGTTGAACCGCAAACCCCAACGATCGATGAGCAAGGCGTCTAGACGCGCCGAGCCGTTGCCCACGACACACCAGTGGCTCGGCGGGTTTAATGGCCTAATCGCGCAAGGTGATCGAGGACCACCGGACACTTCGCTAGACCGATCTGAACGCACAGGAGCCTCGCCCCACCAAATGTGACGTCCTCTCCTAGCTCCTAGCTCCTTCAGGAATCAGAACCTCAGCGAACTATCCATAAAATGATACGTCTGGCCGAACCACAACAGAACACCAGATGCGGCAAGCAAGAGCAACGTGTGTAGCCGGTTTACCACAGTACCGTATTGGCCAATCAAAAAATAGAAAGCCGCGATTCCCATTACGACGATCCCGCCGCCGAGACCAATCCAAGCAAGCCAATGAATTGTGTCGAGCCAGCGATCCTGAGAAGCGGAGACTTGGGCTAAGTTGCCGAAAACGCTGGTTAAGAACAGATATACGGTAACCGCAAATGCGGTGATGATCAGACACCAGAGTCGGGTGAAAAAGTATAGGACCTTAGCTCCTACATTGGTCTCGAAAAGCGGCTTCTTATATCGCCACCGGACAATCGCGGCTACCGGAAACAAAAGAGCGGTTATGACAACCAGCCCGAACGCCGGAACTACTAACCAAAAAATGAACGGGCGCGATTGCGTCAGACTCACCTTTTGAAAAACGGCGACTGGCCACGGAGGTACCAGGTCTGAAATTTGTTCATTAGGACCATGGCGGAAGCCGATCATTCGTTCGCCATTGATTTCTCGATAGATCAAGGGAGCGACTTCTTGCCAGCGGGTTGCTGATCCTCGGCTATCTTTGAGCAAATCAATGGTCAGGACGCCGTTTGCATCCGGTGTCACATTAAGCTGCTGAGCTAAGGAAGTGAATCGAAGGATGGTGGAGTCGGATCGGGTGCTAACCTGGTAAAAACCTTGCACGAGGTCGCCATCTTTGCTTTGAGACGAGATCGGTCCGTTTTCACCGCTGTTCGCCGGAAAATAGCGGCCGATGAATGCTTGCACAATTTGCTCAGGAATCCTGCGGCCATTTGTGCCGGTGGTATTCAGTGAAACGAAGAACCCGACACGTTGTTCCGGTATTAGAATGAGGTCACTATGGAAGTAGATAGTATCGCCTCCATGGCCAATGATTCGCGGCCCCGATGGCCTGCCCTCCGTAAATACCAGGCCCATCGCATTTAGCTTGGGATCAAGTACTAGGACGCGATCCTCCATTTTTTGCAGAGAATCTGGGCTGATGATTTGCGCACCTTCTAATGCGCCTTGATTTAAGAGCGCAGCCATGAACCGACCCATATCGATACCGGTCGTGGAAAGAGCGCCTGCCGGGACTGCCTGCACAAACTCGAAACCGCCGGCTGGATCGGATGCGGTCTTGTAGCCGTTGGACATGTCGGGCAAGAGATCTTCCGGTAACGGCTGATCAAAAGTGCTGTGCTCCATCTGCAAAGGCCGAAAAATCTGGTACCGGACATATTCTTTGTAGGGCACGCCGGAGACCCGTTCGACAATGTATCCGGCCAGAGCTAGGCCATAGTTAGAATAAGCAGGGACGCCGCCAGGAGAGAAAAGGCGGTCAGGCATTTCTGCGATCAAATAGTCTCGAAGGGGCCGCAGGTCTTCACGGCGGCTCACAAAGAGATCTCTGAGGCGCTGATCAAAGCCCCCCGTGTGCGTGAGCAGATTCCGCATCGTGATCGGCTGTATGAACGTGGCGGGGATTTTGAAATCGAGGTAATCGTTGATATCTCGGTCCAGATCAATTTTACCGGCCTCAACCAACTGCATTACGGCAATCCCGGTAAAAAGCTTCGTGATTGAACCCGGACGAAACAATGTGCGGTCAGGCACCACCGTTTGCCGCCGAGCGAAATCGGCGTAACCGAAACCCTTGCAGAGTAAGATTTGTCCATCCTTAACGACAGTCACGACGCCGCCGGCGATGTTGTGCCAGGTCAACTCCGCATTCATTAAACCATCGAGGAATGGTCCTAAGTCTTCCGCAGTCAGGTTGACCGCGACTGATTGGGGCGACGGGGCCGCTACCACCGGCGGACCAGGAGTGGGAGTAGGAGCCGGCGTCGGTTGCGGCGACTCCTGAGGTTGTTGGGAAAAGATGGTGAGGGGAAGGAGCGCCAGGAGAAAAACGAAGTAGCGATTCATTCGATGGATCGTTTTTGGACATCAGCGACTCAAACAAGCCGCTGGCCAGTATAGTAGAGTAGACGCCCGAAGCCGCTCCTAGTTTCTTCGGCTAACTTTGGTGGGGCGAGGCTCCCGAACGGCCTTGGCGGCTCTGCAGAGAGGTTTGATGTGGAACTAATAGTGGGTGAGTTGGGCCGGAACACTTGCCGAGCCGCGACTCAGAGCTGCACCACGGCTCGGCACGCTTACCGTACTAACGCCACGATGGGCATGAGAAAAATCTGCTGCCCTGCTAATACGTTGAAACATCTGGGAGCCTCGCCCCACCAAAATCCGCAAGC
The DNA here is from genome assembly GCA_019237325.1 of Verrucomicrobiota bacterium. Lineage (GTDB taxonomy): Bacteria > Verrucomicrobiota > Verrucomicrobiia > Chthoniobacterales > JAFAMB01 > JAFAVN01. The sequence goes on from JAFAHI010000446.1 coordinate 11,216, forward strand.
GTCACCCAAAACCTAAAACCTAAAACTTAAAACCTAGAACTTAGAACCTAGAGCCTATAACCTACAACTTGTGGTCCCCGAACGGCCCTGCATATGCCGCGGCGGTTTTTGCCGGTAAATGATCTATCGGAAGCAAAGGAAACAACAGCTCGGCTACCCGATAGGCTTCTTCCAAATTCGGGTATCCGGAAAGGATGAAACATTCGATCCCGAGCTCCGCGTATTCTTTCATTCGAGCGGCCACGGTTTCCGGGTTCCCAACTAGCGCGGTACCGGCTCCGCCGCGTACCAAGCCAACCCCGGCCCAAAGATTGGGACTGATTTCAAGCCGGTCCCGTTTTCCACCATGCAGCTGGCTCATTCGTTTCTGTCCTTCGGAATCGAATCGGGCAAAAGTCTTTTGGGCAGCGCTAATGCTCTCGTCGGAAACGTGACGCAAAAGATCGTCCGCCGCGTGCCAGGCTTCTTTGTCGGTCTCGCGTACAATGACATGCACCCTCAGACCGAACCGTAGCGTTCTCCCGACCGAGGCCGCTAACTCGCGCACTTCTGCGATCTTAGCAGCAACCGCTTCCGGCGGTTCTCCCCAGGTGAGCGACACATCCACATGCTCTGCGGCAATCCGATGACCTGCTGGCGAGGCTCCGCCAAACCAAAGTTCAGGATACGGCTTTTGCAGACCCGGACGAAAAAGCTTGGCATCCTGCACCTGCAAATAAGTGCCATTGAAATCGACCGACTCACCTGCAAGAACTCGGCGCAAGATGTTGAGAAATTCACCCGTCAAAGCGTAGCGCTCGTCGTGCTTCAAATGTAAGCCGTCTCCAGCTAGTTCCACTGGGTCGCCGCCGGTCACAACATTGAGAAGCAATCTGCCACCGGAATACTGGTCGAATGTCGCCACCATTCGGGCAGTCATCGTCGGCGTCATTAGCCCGGGCCGGACCGCAATCAAGAAACGCATCCGCTGCGTAGACGGGATGAGAGCAGATGCGGCAATCCAGGAATCATCGCAAGTTCGCCCGGTGGGTAACAATGCACCATAAAACCCGAGACTGTCGATCGCCTCGGCAATCTGCCGCAGATAGGCGTAGTTTGTGTCACGCGCCCCTTGAGCTGAGCCCAGGTACCGGCCATCGCCGAACGTTGGGAGAAACCAAAGCAATTTCATTCGATTAAAGTCATTCCGGAATTCGCACAGCGGCGTCTGCTATCCGGATCGTTTTCGGAATCAGTTTTAACCCAAAGAAAGTGTCGCCGATGGTCTGTTGATCCGAAACGACCTGATCGCTGATGGGCTGGAACCCCCAAGGTTGGGCGCGGATCACTTTGGTGACCACTTCTTCGCTCATTCCTAATTGCGGGGCCAAGTAACGAACGACCTCCTCTGGTTTCGTGCTCACCCAGGTCCCAGACCGATTAACCGCATCACGCACCGCTAGCAGGATGTCTTGATGCGCCTGTGCGAAACGACGATCGGCCAGGAAAAATTCTCGGTTTGCCGCGATCCCTTCCGCGTCTTGCAAAATACGGGCGCCGGAACGGTCGATGGCCGCAGTCATAAACGGATCCCAGATGACCCAGGCATCGATGCTGCCTCCTTCGAGCGCAGCCCATGCGTCGGCCGGAGCTAAGAAAACGGGCTTGATGTCGTCCATCTTAAGCCCATTCTTTTCCAGGAGTTTTACCAGAAAGAAATGGACATTCGATCCACGGTTAAAGGCGATCCGTTTACCTTTCAGGTCCGAAACTTTCTGGATTAGGGAATCCTTTTTTACTAACACTCCTTCACCCTTCGGGAATGGCGGTTGATTGCCGAAATAAACCAGGTTCACACCCGCGGCCTGTGCGAAAACCGGCGGTGCTTCGCCCGCATTTCCCAAGTCGATGCTGCCTGCATTCAAAGCTTCCAGCAGTTGCGGTCCAGCCGGGAACAGGATCCAGGTTACGCTGATTCCCCGTGTGGCTAACGCTTTCTCAAAGCTGCCCTCAGCCTTAACGACATTCAGGGTGCCGTACTTTTGATAGCCAATGCGCACGGAGGACAATTTCTGGTCGTCTGCTTGTGTGAGTGGTACTAACACAAACATGGCGATGCACGTAAGGGCTGCCAAGCGGCTAAAGACCATCGTCGAGAGCTTTAGCCCTGGGAACCTCCGCCGCCAGGTCTCGCCCGGAAATGGAGACCGACGCCTGTTGCGGCGAGGGGAGCAAGCGGATTGCTCGCAGGAACCGGAAACGTCAATCATAGTGGCGGAAATAGACGCAATTGCTCTCTAACTCTACTAATTAAGTAGGCATTGCAACCGAAAAAACGACTCGCGCAGAGTCGGGTTGTCATCTATCGGTACACGTGATGTCTTCCCGGTACGCGTTGCGATCACTAGGCGATGGGTTAGTCCTGGGTAACACAGTAACAACCCTCGCGTATTCCCGTGCTTTGCTTCCTTGCCTTTGCGCCGTTCTCTTTGCCTTCGCGCCAGCCTTAATGCATCACGCTCAGGCCGACGACATCACGACCGCGAGCGGAAAGGTTTATCATCATGCCGAGGTTCTGACCCGGAACGCATCGGCCATGTTGATTCGAAGCGATGAAGGAGATACTGCGCTTTCCTACGATGAATTGATGCCGGCCGATCGCGATAAGTACTCCAAGACCTTGGCGAAATCGATCGAGCTACCAGCCCTCACGGTCATCGGCGAAAAACCGAGTTTCCTGGAAGATTCGAACCGAGACAAGGAAGTCCACACCGCTCAGAAAGAAATTAACAAAGCCATCGAGGAAAAGAAACAAGCTGAGGCTGCCAAAAAGGAACAGCCACAGCAGATCAAGATTTTCAATGGCGGCGTCGGTATCGGCCTGGGAGGATCCGATTTACAGCCTGAGGGCGGCCTCCAGCCTAGCTATCTCGGCCTGCAGTACCAGCATCTGTCACCCAATATCGTTGAGAAGGATCTGAAAATCTTCGACGACCAAATTAACGGGAAGCAATAGGGCCGCGAACTCGCCTTAGGCTCGTTCGCGAATATCGAAACGGCGAATGGGTCCGGCAGCTGCCGGAGCGACGCGGCGAAGTGACGATTGGGAGAATCGACGATTTTAGGCCCGGGCACTAAAGCCGCGAAGCCCTAGGAAACGCCCCGGAAGGAGGTCCTCACTGAAGGTGCGTCTCAATTGTTTCGCGTAGCGCCGCTTTTTGTTAGGCTGCATCGGAAGACCGAGCCACGAAGGTAACGCGAAGGGGAGTGAAAAAAGAACGAGTCGCTTTCCCGCGCGCCTGCTTTGCAGGTCCGCCGCATGCCAACATTTGCTATCAACTATTTGCTATTTGCTATCGGACGAGCTTCCGGCGAGTCCGCCGCGATGAACGTCGTCGAGTTCTCGTTCTACCTCGTCGAGACCTTTGCTCTGCCTTTCGCGATCCTGGTATTCCTTTTTGAACGCCGCAAAGAACGAATCGCTGACCAGGAAGAGCTTTATCAGCGCCTGTCGGACGAATATACAAACTTTCTCAAATTAGTGCTCGATAACGCGGATCTGCAGCTCTTGAGCAAACAGACGCCGATTCGTGAGCTCAGTGAGGAACAGAAAGAACGGCGGCTGGCGCTTTTCGGGATCCTGGTTTCGATCTTCGAGCGAGCCTACCTTCTGGTTTACGAAGAACACATGGACAAACAGACAAAGCGTCTTTGGTCCTCTTGGGAAGACTACATGCGGGAATGGTGCCAACGTCCCGATTTCAGAAAAGCTTTGCCGGAACTCTTAGAAGGCGAAGATCCCGATTTCCGGAAGCATATCGAACGGATTGCAGCCAGCGCCCCCAGCTCGACTGAAGCTCGCCCGGCGGATAGCAAATGAGGCGAATGGGCGCACGGGCGAGTGGGCGAAACGGCGAAAGGGCAAATCGGCGATGGGACGTGTCAACGAATGGGGGGTGCTGAAGCTCATTTAGCCACCGCTTTTGCGGGTACAGCAGTTCATGCTTCGAGCTGCCTTCGCCCCTTCGCCGGTGCGCCGTTTCGCCCCTTCGCCGTTTCCCCGGTGCGCCCACCCGCCCCTTGAAGCGCCTTCACGCGCCGTAGTATAGTGGCCTCCTGAAAACTCTAGGATTTCTAGGCTGTTTCTTCATCGTGAATGGGTCGCCTCTTTTCGCTGGACCTGTGCAATTCGCTGGCGGGGACGGGCATTCTGTCGAATCAGCTGTTGTTATCCGGGGAGCCAAACACGAAAAAGACGGGATCGCAGCCGAACACCGTTATCTATCGCAAAACTTCGGTTCTTGGTTCCTGAAACAACAAAAGCTCGTTAACCAAAAAAGCCGGGTCTACGACCGGATGGAAATAACAGATCAGGACGGGAGACAACGCACGGTTTTCTTCGACATTACCGATTTCTTCGGCAAATAGTCCGTTTTGTCATTATCGCTCTTGTCTCTAATGTCTCGAATTGATCATAAGCGGGAAGTAACCATGACCGATGTTGCGGCTCGGTGTGGTGTTTCCTATCAAACCGTTTCCAGGGTAATCAACGAAATGCCCGAAGTCGCAGACGCCACTCGTACTCGGGTTCTACGCGTGATCGAGCAACTCGGTTACCGGCCCAACATGACCGCGCGCCATCTCGTCAGCCGGCGTTCCACGGTACTTGGTCATGTCAGTTTCGCCATTGGACTCTATGGGCCGTCCCAGACCATGGTCAACGTCGAGGAATCCGCTAAACAGGCAGGTTACAGGGTCATGTTTACCGGGGTAGTTGACCCGAACATCAACGAGATTTCCCGAGCAGTAAATGAGCTCTGCTCGCATCGGGTCGCCGGTGTCTTGATCTATCTGCCGCTGGAGATTGACCTGAGTGTATTGCGCACCCTTTGTCAGAATATCCCGGTGGTAGCAATGGATTCTGACCTTAATTTCAAGACCACTGCTGTGATGGTGCAACAGAAGAGCGGCTCCAGGATCGCGACAGAGCATCTCATCAATCTCGGACACCGGAGAATTGCGTGTATCCGAGCTTCGCAAGCTTGGAGACCAGGTCGCTTACGTTATCAGGGATGGCTTTCCGCTTTGAAAGAAGCGCGCATGAGCCCCGGACCTTGTATAGAAGGAGACTGGTCACCATTAAGCGGATTTCAGGCAGCCCAGACTCTGATAAAGGATCACTGGGGTGAATTCACCGCTTTGGTTGTGGCAAATGACCAGATGGCGCTGGGAGCAATTCGCGCTTTTCACGAAGCCGGTGTCTCGGTCCCGGACGATATCTCGGTTGTCGGATTCGATGACATCCCGGAGTCGGGTTATTTCTTGCCGCCGCTTACCACGATCCGGCAGGATTTCCCGCGGGTCGGTAAACTCGGTGTCCAATGCCTGCTGGAAGAAATCCGTTCCGGTCCTTGCGGTGTCCGGACCTATACGATCGTCCCCACGTTAATCCAACGGGCGAGCACTGCCCGTCCCAGGAAAAAGTGCCAACGACCCGTTAGAGGCAAGAACGGAGATCTCAACCACAGATAAACGAGTTTAAAGATCCGCAGATTACACAGATTACACAGATTCGGCTGGCAGTTCATTGATGCCAAAGGGCTAAAGATTTTCTTGGTGCTGCCGCCGTTTTCATCAATCGCTGATCTCGTCTGATCCCGAATCAAAATTTCGCTAGCACTTAAATCTAGCGGGTGCCGCGAGGCTAGAAAAATTGCTATGCTTAACCGTTCCCGCAATCGGCCATCACTGTAGCCAAAGCCCAAAACCGAAATCTGTGTAATCTGCGGATATTTAGTCTGTAATTCATCTGCGGTTGACGTCTTGATATTGTCGTGGGGTTACTCCCAGACTGCGGCGAAAGTGCCGGGTTAACGCACTTTGGTCGAAAAAGCCGCTGTCTACTGCGGCAGCGGCGATTGAAAGACTCCTTAATCAAGCCGCGGGAAAGATTTCAGATCCAGGACCGGTGCCAATTGGTCCAGCCCGGGCTGGTCAAATAAAAGGCCCGGTATTTCCAGGTCGCCCCGAAGGTCGTAGCGGCCTGAGGATCATTCGGACTAGAGACGAAAATGTCGCCGTGCCGAGCGGTGAAACAGCGCCCCCAGCAATTAATCCTCGCGGTGCCCGATTCCGTGACTGCGAGTACCAATTCGTCGTGAAAATGACGTTCGTAACGGTGGTTTACAAACTCGGCTTCCAGCAGACTTAGGCCATTCACCAGGCCGGACACCTTTAGCTGGGTACGATTCACGAGTCCGAGCTACTGGCGTTTGGACCGAGCTCAAATGCGACTTCGAAATGGGTGACGGTCTTCTCGTAACGGGTCAGCAACCCTTGCGCGACCGGATCCACATTTGCGACCTCGTATTGTTCGCCCGCGAACCCTTTTACGTCCTCCAGTCGATCAAAGAACGTCATCGTGACGATTTCTGTTTCTCCGCCTTGTTCTCGAGTCAGAACCAGCGCCTTTCGATACCCTCGGACTGTTCCCAGCTTCGCTTGCACATGCCCGGCAAAATGTTGCAGATAGCCGTCCGCTCGATCTTTGTCCGCCCATCCGCGCCATTTTCTCACAATCACTTCGTATCTCCGTTCTGTTTAAGCGTGGAAATAGTAGAGGGGACTATGGCGGTCGTCTTGGTAACAACTGCGGGTCGAAACCAGTCAGCAGTCAGCGGTAAGCAGTAGGTCAGCAAGCAGTAGGCCAGTAACAGTTCGGATTTCACGCTGTCGATTACTTGTCATACCCTTACCACTTACTACTTACTGGTTACTGCTTACTAGTCTACTTCGTCGCTGCTCTGATCGCTCCCCTCGTCCTCAACCGCCCTTACCCGGTGGTCCTCAGCCCACTGGCGATTGCATTGATCGAAAGCATCACATCCGCAAAGAGGCGGTCGGCATCGGAGTTAGTGCCGGCCGCTATCGCTTGGCGCCAGGTTCGAAGTAGGCCGACTTGTTGCACATGAAGGGCTCGAAGACCGTCTGCCCTGATTTGAAGCGTCTTAGTGAAACGGGGCCGGCGATCGGCCGAAGCGCCTCCGAGCACCTTAGAAAGCAGTTTATGCGTCAAATCGAATTCTTCTCTAATTAGCGAATAAACGTTCCTAACTCCCTCGTGATCAGGACATAGTGATGCGTACATTTCCATGAGAGAAGCCGAGGCGCTGCAAATATTGGTCTCGGCATTTGTCAGCACAAACCGTAAAAAGGACGAGCTTTTCCCAAGATCGAACAGCAACTTCTGTTTGTTCTCATCCCTTTCCATCGCCTGTAACGCCGTCCCGATCCCGAACCAGCCAGGTAGATAGTAGCGAGACTGAGTCCAACTGAAGACCCAGGGGATCGCGCGTAAATCGGCTAGGGTATGTTGGCCGGTTCGCCGGCTGGGACGTGAGCCAATACTGCTCAGCTCCAACGCATCGATTGGGGTCGCCGTGCGGAAGAAATCAATAAACTTTGGGTGGTTCAACAGGTTGCGATAAGCGTTCCGGCTGGCTTCCGATAGTTCGGATGCAATCTCCCCGGTCCGATCTACTGGCTCTGCTCGCTGCTTTTGGAGCAGGGTAATCCCGCCGACACCGGCCAGTAAGATCTCCAGATTGTAGGCTGCGGTGATCCGATTCGCGTATTTCTGAGCGATGGTTTCGCCCTGTTCGGTCAGACGGATATCGCCCCGGATCGTTCGGTGAGGGAGCGCTTCCAAAAACCGGTGGGTCGGTCCGGCGCCCCGGCTAATCGTACCGCCGCGGCCGTGAAAATAGCGAACTTGGATCCCGGCCCGATCCGCGACCCTCGTGATTTCTTTCTGGGCGCAGTGCAGCGCCCATTGGCTAGTCAGGAGACCCGAGTCCTTATTGCTGTCGCTATAGCCCAGCATGATCTGCTGTACCGGATGCTCGCTACCCCGGATTTCAGCCTGGAGCTTCCCGCTTCGCTGGACGAATGGGTGCTGCAAGTATTCGGTCACAATGGCGGGCGCAGCCTCCAGATCTTCGATGGTTTCGAACAGGGGGACCACATGGATCTCCGAAGCAGGTCCATCCGGGGTTTCACGCCAAAGGCCTACCTCGCGAGCGAAAAGATAGACCGCGAACAGGTCTGCCACGCCCCGGGTCATGCTGACGATCAACGAGCCGATGCCACGTAACCCAAATCGATCCCGATACTCTTTCAGGACGCGATAACAGCTCAGAATTGCGTCGGCTTCCGGTCCGACCGAGACATCCGGCGCCAGGAAAGGTCTGCGAGAATTCAATTCGGTCTGGAGTAGGGGAAGCCGTTCCGATTGGGTGTGTTCCGCATACGGTTTTGGCAGAACGATACCGGCCGCCGCCAATAGCTGGGCGATTGCTTGATCGTGGAATTGGCTGTTCTGCCGGATATCCAGAACCGCGCCATGGAAACCGAAAACATCGACGATCCGAATTACTGGCCAAACTTCAGTGCGCGCGATTCGGGTCGCCCCAACGGCATCCAACGATGAATTCAGCAAAATCAGATCATCTCTAAGCGCATTAGCTGATCTATAGCCTTGATCCTGAATGGATTGCCGAAGTTTTTTCTGAATCAGAAAGGCAAACTGACGCCATGGTTCTTCCCGATAGAGTACACGCTCGATTCCAACCGAAGTTTCTTGTGTAAGTCGTTCAATTCCTTCCAGTAAAGCGGGTGGGGCGACCTGATCGTTGCCGGATAACGTCAATTGTTCGACCAGCCGGCTCATGGCGTTGATCAAAGTCTCTAATGTAGCCTGCCGCAGTTCGAAAAATGTCTCCCGAGTGACTTGGGCGGTGACTAAAGGATGACCATCCCGATCGCCACCAACCCAGGTACCGAAACGAATCTTGGGGAAGCGATTGGGCGAGTTTAACGCCTCAAGGTCAAAGCCGGCTTCGGACCACGATTGGCGGAGGCGCAGATCGACATCGCGAAGAACGACGGGAAAGACATCCCGTAAATAGTGCAACACATTGCGGCGTTCCTCGGCCACAATGGGTTTCGTCCGATGAACCTCGCCGGTACGCCAAAGGCGTTCCAAAGTCACCTTGATCTCATCCCGGATCGCGATCTGTTCATGCGGGGTGTACATCTGATTTTCCCGCTGAACCAAGAGATAATAGAGCGCTCGATGCTGATCGAGCACCGCGAGTCGCTTGGCTTCGGTTGGGTGGGCGGTCAGTACCGGTTCCACCCGGATCGAGGCCATTTGAGCGGCGATATCGGGTTCGCTAATCCCGGCCTTTTTCAATCGCTCTAATTGGTCCGCCCAAAGCCCAGGCTCGCTGGCTAACCCCAGATCCGACTCCCGTGCCCGGCGGACCTGAGCAGCCACATTTTCCTCGACCATATTCAAAAGCTGAAACGCGATGGAATAGGTTTGAGAAAGCCGTGGGTTTGGTTGTGAAGAGATTTTGACTTCGCTGATCCACGGCAACGATTGCGCCAGCTCGACCTCGCCGAGTTCCTCTAGCACTTCACGAAAACAGTGCATCAAGAAGGAGAGATCCTCGTAGATTTTGTCAAACCCTTTAGAAAGATAGTCCGGTTTCATTAAAGCACCCGAAAGCCTTATCTCGTTGAGCGCGGGAGGCTGTCAATAAGTTCAGCGTCCTAGACGGAATCTCGGAGGCAAGTTCCAAGAATTCACAAGTTATTCACAAGCCTGGAACCCTTTCGATCTGTTGCCGATATCTATAACATCATACAATATGTGTCATGTAAAATAGAATGGCGAGACCGCCAACAAAGCTCCTTTCTTCCTCGTACTCGTCGTCGTCCTCGTCCTCGAAATCGGAGCGTGCCATGTCGGAAAGCCGCTATTTCGACCTTGAACCCCAGCCTCATTCTGCGCCCAGTTGGTCTTTCGCCTCAAGACACGTCCACGTAATTCGACACCTCGATCAGATTCCCGTCGGGATCCCGGAAATAAACCGATTCCATCGGTCCCGTCGCCCCGATCCGCGGGACAGGACCTTCCACGATCACGATCCCCTCTCCCTTTAGGTGTTCGATTACCTCGGCCAGCGGTGTCGAGGCGATAAAACACAGATCGCCAGAGCCCGGGGTCGGCTTGACCGCTTTCGGTTCAAATTCTTTGCCGGCTTGATGCAAGTTGATTTTTTGCTGGCCAAACGCAAGGGCTTTGCGACCGGCTCCAAAGGTAACCGTTTCCATGCCGAGCACTCTTTCATAAAACTCACAGGTTTTCGTGACGTCGGCCACGGTCAGTACCAGGTGATCAAGACGATCAATTTTCATTTAAGGAAGAAGAAATAGCCGCAAAAGAGCGCAAAGAACGCAAAGAAAAACCTTAATCGCAGATAGACGCAGATTAGGCTCTGGGCTTCGGTCACGCCGACGACCAATTCGAGGTCCTATGGTTCTTGCTCCCTGGCAGCATCAAACTCTAAGAGGTAATCCGTGAATCATCTACTCTGCGTAAATCTGCGTCCATCCGCGGTTAAGTCTTTTTGTTCGCGTCCATTCGTGCGCATCTGGCGACGACCAAGCTCGGTGTTGCTTACAAACTTGCCCAGGAGTCAGGGAACGAAGAAACTACCAGGTTGCTGAAAAAGGTTGTCGATGTCATCGATCCGGAACGCGGCACCGTACGACTCAAAAGTTCGATCGATCATGCGGATGCCATGACACTAGATACCCGTTCAACCCGTACTCGGCGAATCGAGAAATGAATTGCCCTAACGGTCACCTCAGTACCTCCGACGATTATTGCTCGGTCTGCGGCGTTAAGATGAGCGCTGACCCCGAACCAATAGCGACCGGCGACCCAGATAAAAGCCAAAGCACCGTTTGGCGAGTTGAATGCCGCGTTTTCAAAGAGACTGCTCCGGATCAGACTAGCCCTCGCGCCGTTTACGAAAGCTCAACAGAGATAATCCTGAAAAACCAGGTGACTCAAATCGGTCGAAGCAGCCAAAAACGTAATCTGCGTCCGGAGATTGCCTGTGATTGGGATGACGCGGTTTCCCATCGGCACGCCAAGATCGAACTGGATCCCGACGGTAACCCCTTTCTTGTCGATGTCGGTTCTACCAACGGCACAATGCTGAACGGCCAACTGATCTCAGCCAACACGCCGGTGCAGCTCAAAGAGGGCGACCGCATCTCGCTCGGCAGCAAGACGGCGCTGATTATCCATGAACCAAACAAATGAAGGCGAAGCCGTAGAGTGCTGCCTCGCTTGCGAGGCCGTGGTGAGCAAGGGAATATAATGAGATATACCTCATCACTAAACTTGGCTCCGGCATCATTTGATACGGCGAACTCGTCGCCGCCGCTAATCAGCACCAGAATGATGAAGCGATTCGTTTGATTGCGAACGGCAGCAACGATCTCCATAGCGGCCTCCTTACCGCCGCTCAAGACCTGGACAAAGCGAATACCACGGTTCTCGACCACCCTGATGCTCATCGAAATAGTATCGAAAAGATTTTTCCTCGGAAGCTCGCGACAGCCTGGTCCCGCATGCGCGCGCATGCGCGGGACCGAGAAACGTGACTCCGCTCCTGGCCTGATTCAGCCGCTGTTTCGTGCCCAGCTCCGTAGGAGCGAAATCTTTATAGCGTGGCGCCCGTGGTCATCAGGCTATTCTTACGGTCTGCTGCCGACACCCTTAGCGTTCGATAGAAAACGACCAGGTGCACAAACATAAGAGATGGCACCAGAAAACATGGAATCAGAATCCACGGTACGCTGGTCATTAAACCGCTGCCCGGATCATCAAAAAACACACGGCTAGGGCCAGGTGCGGACAGTGCTCCCAGCGTTACCGCGGTCACAAGGTCGGCTAGACCGAAGCTGTTCCAAAAGAGAACTGCGCTGCGAGCAGTCTGTGGTTGCCTGGCCACCCAGAGCGCGATCGGGACGGCTGCCGCGCCAGCGGCAATATCACCCCAGCCGGCGACAGGTGCGAATGGCGCTGGTAGCCGTTTAGCTGCGTAGAGTAAAACAAACAGAACACCGAGGAGTCGGATGACGTTAAGCGCGATCAACTCCGGTAAGGGTGGTGACTGCAGCCGGCCACGTGCAACTGACGAGCCGAATCCAACTACACTCAATACAACGATTGGAACCAGCACAGCAGCGCCCAGCAGCGGTGTTCCGATATTTCCCGACGCTCCAAGCGCAAGGACTCCGATGAACCAGAGGGTCATGGCCGCGCCAATTGAGATGCGGCTAGTTAGTGACGAACCAAACAAGGCCACAAACACCGCGACTGCCACCGCCGCACTCGCGGTGAGGCCGATCGTGGAGAGAAGATCAAATGTCATTTTTACCGATTTCTAGTTAGTTGTTTTTGTCATGAAGAAATCGCGAGTGACTGGCGCAGGGCATTATCCGGCATTTCTAAAGGCTCGGCCCCATGGCTTGCCATCCAACCGGCGTCGTCGATCGCGGGGCGAGGTGCCGGCGGCGCGGGATGCTCTTGCGTCCTCTCGTAGGCCACCGGATCGAACCCCGGTAGCATCGGCAGCATCATGAAACGCCCCAAGACAGTCAGCCGGGTGCGGAAACTCTGGAGTGACGCGGGCAATGCCGCATGGCGCCGCGTGATCGTTTCGAAGTCCTCAGCCTCTTTTCCGGTAAGCTCGCGTACCGCATCGTTAGGTGCACCGATCGCGAACGCGCCCCGGTCATTGTCTTCGAACCAGTGCCTGAGGCCGCTGAGCAGAAAAGGCTCCGCGCCTAGCGCTTTGGCGCCTTTGTAGAACATCCAGAGAGGACTCTTCACGTGTCGTACGTTATGACCGACGACTCGGCCGATGATCCCGGTCATTTCGGTTACGGTGAGGAGTTTCGGCCCAGTTGGCCGGTAGCTTTTACCAGAGTGGCGTGCGGGATCCGACAGGGCAGCGACCGCAACCCGAGCGATGTCGTCGACCGAGGGCGGCGCATTACGGCTCTCACCCGCGATTGGCAATGGAAGGACCCCGAGATGTGCGGCGAAGGGCATCATCTCTAGGTAGGGGCTGTCAGCGAAAAAACCTGGATTGACGACGGTGTGTGCGATGCCCGGAAGCGCGCTGAACATCCGATCGATCAGCCAATGCTGGCGCGTCATCAACGCCGGGTGGTTGGGGCCAGCGAGCCATTGAGAAAGCTCGACGATCTGTTCAAGGCCCGTCTCCCGCGCAGCGTCCGCAAATGCCATCGCACTCTGGATCACCAAAGGATGATATGGCGGGCAGTAATAACCTCGCTGCACGCCACGCATCGCCTCTTTCAGCTGACCGGGATCGAAAATGTCGGCCACCACGACCTCAGCGCCGCGACGCTGGAGGAGATCGCTCCGCGCATCCCGGACACGGACGGCAGCGCGTACTGGCCACCCTTTGGCCAGCAATTGCGCGACGACGGCGCCACCGGTCCTTCCGGTGGCGCCGGTAACAAGAATTTTTGGGTTAGCCATAAGAAAAGAATCGGAGTAACATTGCGTCAGCGGTACGATATCGTACCTTAAAGTTATGAACTAATGGTACGATATCGTACCGCGCGCAAGCAAAAATGTCGGAAACCAAAAAAACAAAGCGCAACTCCCCCTCCCCCCGGCGTCAGTCTAAGTCTGCGGTGCGAGTACAAACCGGGCAGGATCCCACGGTCCCGCACTCCCGCACTTCCGCACCCGCCGCGGCTGCACTTGAGCACGAGGACGAACGAGGAGCACGCCAGGAGTCCAAGCCTGCCGCCAACCCCATCCGCGACCGCGTCCTCGACGCTGCGTTTTCCCTGTTTCGCGAACACGGCTTCTCCGGCACCAGCATGCTGGACATTGTCACCGAGGCCCGAATATCCAAACGCGACCTCTACGCTCTATTCAGGAACAAACACGAAGTATTGGCGGCCTGCATCGGCGAACGCACCGAACGGATGCGACGCCCCTTGGATACAATGATCTCAACGCCGCAGACCCGGAATGCTCTAACCAAGTTGCTAGTCGAGTTTGGAGTATCCGCCTTGAAGACAATGTGCCACCCGGACGCGTTGACCGTTTTTCGCCTTGCGATCGCAGAATCCGATCGTGCCCCCGAAGTGGCTCGCACCCTCGATAGCAGTGCGCGTGAGGCTAACGTAAAAGCACTCGCCGAACTGATCGGAAAAGCTCAATCGAACGGACTGATCGCTTCCGGCGAGCCAGCTGTTTTAGTAGCTCGCTTTTTCTCCGCGCTCGCGGGTGATCTCCTGATTCGGTTATTAATGCGTGTGCGCGAGGCGCCGACCGAACGAGAAATCGTCGCCCGCGCCCGCGCCGCCGCCGAGATGTTGATTTCTCATCGCTAGCGAGCAGCTTCGGCGGCGCGGAGTGATGGAGTCTTACGATGTATCCGAATTGGACGGCGCAGCAGCGTTTTGCGTTTTTTGCGCCTATCCCTTCTTTTCGGGGACTTCGTGCGTTTGTCCTAAACCCGATGTCCAATTGACCCCCGCTTGTTCGTCGATTTCTGTGAATGAACGTAGCTATGAAAACCACCAGTTTCCCACCGATCGTATCCGCAGAAGAATGGGCTGCTGCCCGGGAAAAACTGCTCGTAAAAGAAAAAGCCGCTACTCGAGCCCACGACGCTCTGGCCGCCGAACGCCGGCGTCTCCCGATGGTCTTAATCGACAAGAAATACTTTTTCGAGGGGCCGAACGGCAGAGCGAGCCTCTTCGACCTTTTTGACGGGAAACGGCAACTCCTCCTTTACCATTTCATGTTTGCTCCCGGAGTCCATGGCTGGCCCGATGCCGGTTGTCCCGGGTGTTCCATGTTTGTCGATCAGGTCGGCCACCAAGCCCATTTTCACGCCAGAGACGTTAACTTCGTCCTAGTGTCGCACGCGCCGCTTGCCCAGATTCAAGCCTATCAGAAGCGAATGGGTTGGACCCTCCCCTGGTTCTCCTCTTACGGAAGCGATTTCAATCGCGACTTCGGGCTTACCACCAGTGAGGGCGAAGGATTCGGTCTCAGTATCTTTCTGAGAGACGAGAAAAACGTTTATCGCACCTATCTTATTAGCGACCGCGGTGTCGATGCGCTTGGGAGTGTTTGGAGCTTTCTCGATCTCACCCCATTCGGCCGCCAGGAAAAGTGGGAGGATTCACCGGCTGGCTGGCCGCAAACCGAGCCATACACATGGTGGCGACGGCACGATGAGTACTGAGCGCCGGCACTCCTAATCGTCCTCGTACTCGGGTTCGTCCTCGTGCTCGAATGGTAGCGGGGCTGTCCTAGTAAGCAGTAAGCGCGTATTCAGAGGTGTCTCTCTGAACTGATTACTGACGCACTGATTACTGATTACTGCTCCCCTCGCGGTTCCGAAACTCCTTACGAGCCCGCAGCATCCTTAGCGACTGCATCCCACAGACGGAAACCGCCGGCAAAAGCGTTGGTGTTATCCACGATCCGGCATCCGGGAGGAATGTCCTTTAGATATTTAACGTTACCTCCTCCCAAGGCCACGTCTTCCGGCTCAAGCGCAGCGATCAGCCGGGCGACAACATCTTCTACGCAACGGCGCCATTTCTTCTTACCGAGACGTTCCAGGCCACGGGTGCCGACGTAATCTTCGAAAGTGGCTTTCTTATAAGGGAGCCGACAGAGCTCGGTTGGCACCACGATTCCTTCCACAATCAGGCTCGAGCCGAGGCCGGTACCAAGCCCAAGGAATAGCAATTTCCCGCGTTGATAACATCCCAGTGCCTGCATCGCGGCGTCGTTTATCATTTTAACCGGATGCCCGAATGCACCCTGATAATCGAATCCGACCCAACCACGCCCCAGATTGAACGGTTCCTCTACTGGTCGATTCTGGCGGACCGGCGCCGGAAACCCGATCGTGATGACATCGTATTTCCAATCTCGAGTCAGTTCCTTGACTCCGACCACCATCTCTGCCGGTGTAAACTTAGGCCCGGTAGCCAATTTCCGGGGCTCACTTTGCCCCGTCGCTAGAATTTTTACGTTGTGCCCGCCAACATCAACTACGAGCACGCTTGCCGCTATGTTCTGTGAACTCTCTGTCACGCCGAACAAATATTACACCACAGAGGCACAGAGAACACAAAGCCGAACCGCAGATTGGGACCGCGAATGGACGCCAATAAGATTGGATAATCCGCAGATTGCACAGATTACGCAGATTCGGGCCTGGGGTCGGATCTCGACGCAGACCAATGAAAGCGTTACCTCAGGGGCGCTTTGTTATTGTTCACGAGACCTTGTCCTGTGGCAGATAGGCCAGCTTTTCACCCATTCGACGCGCTCGATGCTTGCTCAGGGCAGGCCTTTCACCTGTCACTTTTCACGACTGCCCCCTACTAGCTCCTAGATTCTAGCTCCCAGCTCCTCCACTGATTACTGACTCACTGCTTACTGCTTACTTTCTACTGCTTACTTTCCCCATTGCGCCCCTTAACGCCTAGTGTCTAGTTCGCTCGAACAACGCGACTGATCCCCCCGCCATGGAACGACAGAAAGCGACTGATTTTCCGCAGGAACTCCTGAACCTGTTTGATCGTTACGTGCACGGTGAGATCACCCGGCGCGCCTTCCTCGATGCGGCAAAGAAATACGCGATTGGCGGGCTCACGGCGCTGAGTATTTGGGAAAGTCTGCGCCCGAATTACGCTTTAGCCGAGCAAGTGCCTAAGGATGATAAACGGCTTCTTACGGGGTACGAAAGTGTTCCCTCGCCCCAGGGTAATACCAGTATTCGCGGTTATTTCGTACGACCCGCGACCGCCGGCAAAAAATTGCCTGGCGTATTGGTCATTCATGAAAATCGCGGCTTGAATCCGTACATCGAAGATGTCGCTCGGCGCTTGGGTACCGAGAACTTTATTGCGTTCGCTCCGGACGGCTTGACCTCGGTCGGCGGATATCCTGGCGACGAAGAAAAAGCCGCGGCTCTTTTCAAGACGGTGGACCCAGCCAAGATGTTCGAAGATTTCGTAGCTGCGGCGGCGTGGTTGAAAGCCCGGCCCGAATGCACCGGTAAGATCGGCGCGATCGGGTTTTGTTTTGGCGGTGGCACCGTCAATAATCTGGCTGTGAGATTGCCGGATCTCGGCGCAGGAGTCGCCTTTTACGGGCGCCAACCGAGCGCGGAAGATGCCGCTAAGATCAAAGCCCCTCTCTTGCTCCATTACGCATCGCTGGATACCCGGATCACCGAAGGATGGCCGGCCTATGAAGCCGCACTTAAAGCCAATCGCGTGACTTATACCGCCTACATTTACGACGGCGTGAATCACGGGTTCCATAATGATACTACCCCGCGTTATGATGAGGCTGCGGCCAAGCTTGCCTGGCAGCGTACCGTGGACTTCCTGAACCGATACCTGCGAGAAAAAAGTAAGCAGTAAGCAGTAGTCAGTAAGCAGTTCGGAAGTGGCGGTATCTATCACTGCTCACCGCTTACGGCTTATTGCTCACTTTTCCGCTGCCTGCTCTATCGTTCCGCGTGTCCTCGACCTACGATCAGCAACAAGGATTGGCGTGATACAAAACGTCGAACGGATCTGCGACGGTGCGGGTTCTCGCAACGAACTGTTGCTTTTCCTGGTTAACCAATTGGTGGCGCAACCGGGTACCGAGATAGTATGCCGGATCCTGGTTGCCACCGCGGAATAGCATCCGGCGAGGCGGAATGGAAACGCATGAATGGGTCAAAGCCCAGCGCGCAAGCCGATGCACTGGCGTCAACTTCCTTGAAATCCGCGTTTCGATCATCATAACGAATCCAATTCGATGATGCTCTCCATGAAGTCTTTAATGGAGCACGCCATCCTATTCGATTTCCCCCACGTCCCGCTATCCACTTTCCGCAAGATTACAGAAATCTAATTTTTTCGGTGGCCAACCATATTAACTGGAGTAGCCGCGAAAACTTGTCGCGCCGTAGCTTGGCGGAGGCGGAACGCGCAAAAAAGCGTAAAAAAATGACGCAGGCTCAATGATCACGCCAGCACACCGGCACGGCTCCGGACATCTGAATTTCTGACCACTAAGCGTACACCGCCCCGATTTTGCTCCTGACGCTGACCGGGTCGCCGAGCACGATCCGCCCGGTTCGCCGGATCGTCAGGTTCTGGCCCAGATAGACTCCGTTACCGAACCGCCGATAACTCGCCAACGTTCGGATCGGCTCAGGACCGGTAGGTTCACCGGTGAGCTGGTCGACCGTGGGGACGGAGCACCGATCACTCGCCTTCGTTCCGCATACAAGTGTCGACCCGATCTCGATCTCACCCCATTGATCTTCGATAAATGGTTCATTCGTAGCAACGACGATGTTCGGCCGGAACCGGTCAATCGGTACCGGGAAGTCCAAACGCGCATTCAGATCCTCCAGCGAAGCCGCACCCATTAATAGGATCGGGTACGCGTCCGCGAACCCAACGATGTCCCCGGCTCGAGCGAACTTCGGATTCACTCCGCGTAGGGTTGTGTCCGGCATAAAAACGAGGTCACAACAGTGGTGGAGAGTGTCCGAAAACCATTGCCCATAGTCGGGTAGAAGGAGCGCTTCGACTTGGTCATTCCAGATGGTCACCTGGATTTTAGGGGATGTTTCCGGAGGCTTGAGCGGAACCGTAATCCGGCCGTTCCGATGACTTAGCACCAGTTCCTCTCCCGTAACCGCCGCTTTAATCGTAGCCATTTTCGGTAGCTGGCGCTGTGACAAAAACCGTTGATCGTCCCCCACTAACATCCAGCGACGATCCCAGGCAAGCCCCCGGTCTTTAACTTCCGCCTCCTCTAACGGCTGGCCGCCGAGTCCTTTGACCGGATAAATCGCCAATCGAGTGACTCGAGCTTCTGCTTCGCTGTCTGGCATTGCCCATTCTTAGGCCGAGCCAGTCGAGATTCCAACCACGAAGGGACGCGAATAAGAAGGTTGATCAGATTGGACGGGGAGGGCGCGCGTCCCCGCGCGCCGTCGACAGGTCTAGGTCGGTGACTAACCGAAACGCTCGATTCAGGTCTGCACCGGGCTTCGCGAAGCATCCCGCAGGCGCGGGACGAGGAAGCGATCCCTCCTGGGGAGCGCGTGGCCTAACGGTTTTTAGCAACTCGATGAGGTCTGACCCTAGACCCAAATCTGCGGATGTTGCGATCTATTCGCGTGCAGTCGTAGCCTGTCGCGCCGTAGGCCTTGCGGAGACGGATCCATTCGCGGTTCGTATTCGTGTCTATTCGCGGTTAGTTTCTTCGGTTTCATCATGGAGACGAAAGAATACGATCTAGTGGTGATCGGCGGTGGACCTGCCGGTGCGTTTGGCGCTTGGGTTGCAACCCTGTTTGGGAAACGAGTTGCTTTGGTCGAAAAAAAACAAAACCTGGGCGGGGCCGGCATCAATACCGGTACCATTCCAAGCAAAACGCTTAGAGAAACGGCGCTGGCTCTCACCGGGTGGCGGT
>JAFAHI010000775.1 GCA_019237325.1 Verrucomicrobiota bacterium
ACGACCTTCCCGGCCATGGTGAAAGCGACCCTCCAATTGGGCAAGATTCGTTCGACGATCTTGCCAACGATCTGGCTACGCTTTTCGATCACACGGGAATCGGCCGGGCAACCTTGGTGGGATTGTCAATCGGCGGCATGATTGCCCAGCATTTCGCATCGCTTTTTCCGGACCGGCTCCAAGCATTGGTCCTTTGCAGTACGGGTTTCCAAACCGACGAAGCCGGGAAAAAAATCTTCGAAGATCGTATCGCTCAGGTGAGGCAGAAGGGGATCGAGCCTCAAGTCGACGGTTCCATGAGCAGATGGTTCACTCCGCAATTTGTGAGCGATGCTCCGGCCACTATCGAGTGGGTAAGACGGATGTACCGGAAGACCTCGCCCGCTGGCTTCATCAGTGCTTGTCGGGCAATTCAGGAACTCGATACGCTTGATCGACTCTCGCGCATCACCGCACCAACCCTTTTGATTCCTGGCGAACTCGATCCGGCGTTTCCGGTGAGCGTTTCCGGAACCATGCAATCTCGGATCAAGAACTCGGAATTAAAAGTTCTCGCCGGTGCCGCCCATATTGGCAACGTGGAACATCCGCACGAGTTCAACGAGATACTTTTTAAATTTTTAGCTGAAGTGGCGCCTCAGAATTGAGTATATCCAGGTCGGAACTCTGATATCCTCAGGCTCGCCGATGGGTACACCAGATCAGCTATTCCTGCCGTTCGCCGAGGCTTCCGCCTCCGCAAGCTACTCTGCGACAGGCTCCTCCTACGCTGACGCTATGGCGGACAAGACGGCGCGAGAGGCTTTCAGATATCGGGTACGCGAAAATCGGCGGGCAAAACGAATTATCTTACGCGTAACCGTTACGCATGGTTTGGAGGTGGTGGTACCTTCGGCGGCGGCGCGGCGTCAAATTCCTGAGATTTTAGCAAAGAACCGCACTTGGATCGAACGCGCACTCAAGAGACTTGGCGATGAGCAAGTGGCAGCCAACCGAGAGCTGCAGGCTCCTCCCGCGGTTATTGCTCTGCCGGCAGTGGCTGAGATTTGGACGGTTACCCGGGAACATGATGTCACCGGAGCGCGTGCCCGATTAGAACAGCGTGCGCATCATCATCTTCATCTGCGTGCCGATCTCCGGGATAGCGGCGGCTGGCAGACCCTATTGCGCACTTGGCTGATCGCCCGAGCCGAAAAAGCATTTAGCGCTTGGCTAAAACAACTGAGCGTACGAACCCAGCTGAGTTACGCGCGTATAACCGTGAGGTTACAAAAGACTCGGTGGGGCAGTTGTTCCAGAAGTGGAAATATCAGTCTGAACGCCCGCCTTTTATTCGTGGCGCCGGAGATAGCCTCCTATGTGCTTCTGCATGAACTTTGCCACACCAAAGAACTGAACCACTCCATTCGATTTTGGAGGTTAGTCGAGCGGTTCGAACCAAATTGGCGAAAGTTAGACCGCGCGCTGACCGAAGCATCCCGGACCTTACCGCGTTGGGCGATGTAGACTCATCGAATCGTTCTCGTACTCGTCGTCGTCCTCGTCCTCGATTCGTGGGCGGGAGCGTTGGAGTACTGGAGTATCGGAGAGTTTACCTTCTTCGCGCTTGACCAAAACACAGCAAAGACGCTTTCGAGGACGAGGACGACGACGAGTACGAGGACGAAATGCTCCCCCAGCTCATCCCCTCGGTTTCCGTCCAGTACTCGCCATTCGGGCACAAAGGTGAAACGACGATAAACGGAAACGATTTCTTCTTTTCAAGCAGCGCCGGCAGCCCCCATCCCGGTTCCCTCAGTTTTTCGATGTCATCGCCTCGGCGCGATCCTCCATGCAGATACATAATCAAGGGCCACTTCTTAGCCTGGTTCTCCCTGTAACCATCCGGAATAAGTAGCGTCTCCCATCTACGTCTATCTGGGTTCATCTGCGGTTGAAGTCTCGTAGTTTGTCATTGCTCACATTCGCCATTCTGATTCGCGTCCATGCGCGGTTTTCTCTTCGTGTCCATTCGCGGTTACCGGTTGGTTTTCCTTCTGATCGCCGTAACGTTGCAGGCAAATGGACGTCCGATCTGGAACCCCGGTGACAAAGCCGCGAAGTCCAGGCTTTGTCGAGCTAACCGCCGGGATCGCCGCATTGGCAGGATTACTCTTTGGATTCGATACGGGCATAATTTCTGGAGCGATTCTGTTCATTAAGAACGAGTTCCATCTGGCGCCGTTGACGGAAGAATTCTTAGTGAGCGTGGCACTGATCGGAGCGGTTTGCGGATGCGTGCTTAGTGGCCGGGTAACGGACGCGATCGGCCGCAGATCCACCATTCTAATTACCGCAGGTGTTTTCAGTGTTGGCTCAATTGTTTCCGCGATTGCGCCGAATGTAGGGTTTCTAATCGTGGGCCGGCTTGCGGTTGGTTTGGCCATTGGGGTGGCCTCATACGCGGCACCCTTGTACATCGGAGAAATCGCACCTCCCAACTTGCGAGGAGGCCTGGTGACACTGAACCAACTCGCGATCACGGTCGGGATCCTGCTTTCGTACGTGGTGGACGCGCTGTTTGCGCCTCACCAGAGCTGGCGTTGGATGCTGGCTTCGGGCGTTTTACCGGCGATTGCGCTCGAGCTAGGGGTAGTGTTTCTGCCGGAAAGCCCGCGTTGGTTATTGCTTCACGGATTCAGGGAGCGAGCCACAGAAACACTAGCCCGAATTCGAGCGGCCGAAGATAACCGGGCCGAAATAAACGACATCTTGGAGCATGCCCAAACCGGGCGCGGCAAGCTTGCTGATCTGCTCCGGCCCCTGAGTATGCGGGTCATTTTTTTAGGCGCTGGGCTGGCCGTAATCCAGCAAGTAACCGGGATCAATACGGTCATTTATTATGCGCCCACTATTTTTCAGGCGGCTGGGTTTCAATCCGAGCAAGCATCGATTACGGCAACGGCCGGTGTTGGGTTAGTTAATGTTATCATGACGATCGTTTCGATCCCGCTGGTTGACCGTCTGGGACGCCGGCCCCTGCTGCTAACCAGCCTGACTGGAATGCTAATCTCACTGCTGTCACTGGCGGTTGGATTCGCTCTGGGTGGTCCCGCACTTAAATGGATCGGTGTGCTAAGTTTGGTGGTCTATATCGCCTCTTTTGCGATCGGCCTTGGCCCGGTCTTCTGGCTTCTAATATCTGAAATTTTCCCGCTTAACATCCGCGGCCAAGCCGCCAGCATCGCAACTACGGCGAATTGGTTAAGCAACTTTTTCGTGTCGCTCACTTTTCTTAGCTTGTTAAATGGGCTGGGGAACGTATGGACGTTCCTGGTTTACGCCGTGCTTTCTGCGGCCGGTCTCTGGTATTGCTTTGCGTTGGTACCTGAAACCAAGGGAGTTCCGTTGGAGCTGATTGAGCGCAATCTACGATCAGGGCGCAAACTCCGAGAATTAGCTAGTCTGAACTAAGCTATAAAAGCCGAACCGCGAATGGACACGAAGGCAAACCGCGAATGGACAAACCGTCAACCGCAGATGAACACAGATAGACGCAGATTAGAGATGCGAAGAGGTACTCCACGCCGATTCGATTATTCGCGTTCATTCGCGGTTCAAATTATTTCCGCGTCGCTTCCACCCGCGTCGATTCGCAAGTGAGGATCGTTAGGAACGAACCGGAGCGTGAGGATAGTGCCGATTAGGTAGATGATGCTGGAGATGATCATACCCCACTGAAAACCCGCTACGAATGTAGGTGCGCCGGTAAGTAATGAGCCTAGAACCGCCACTCCGGCAGAAGGAGAAACTGAGGAGAAGGCCGAGCAAGGTCGAGACAGTGAATTGCGTCGATCGAAAAAGCTCCATGGGCAACATTGGTTGGGATTGCCTGTTCTCGATGACAAAAAACAGGAGAGATAATCCAATACAGGCAATGCTAAGAACGATGATTCCTGTCGAAAACCATCCGCAATTGTTCCCCTCGATCAGGACGGTGGTGAGCGAAGCCAGAGCAAATAGACTAAGGAGCTGCCCGGGCCAGTCGATTCTGTGCCCAACTCGTGGCTGCTCGCTGCGGATATAACGATAGGTTAAGAAAAGCGCAGCTAAACCGATCGGAATGTTGACGTAAAAAATGCTGCGCCAACCGAAGCTGTGTATCAGAAAACCGCCGATAACCGGACCGGCCGCGACTGAAGCCCCGCCACTCCCGGCCCACCAGCCAAATGCCTTGGCTCGCTCACCCGGATTGTCGTACGCATGATTCAACAATGTAAGCGAACACGGGATAATGAGGGCTGCGCCCATGCCTTGAAGCAGTCGAGCACCGATCAATGCGGGTAGACTGCTGGCCGCTCCGCAAACGACTGAGGCGATGGTGAAGACAAAAAATCCCACTACGAAAACCCGTTTATTTCCGAAGCGATCTCCGGCGGTACCCGCGCTAAGAAGAAAACTGGCAAACGCGACAGTATAAGCATCAACGATCCACTGGAGATCGCTGAGCCGGCCGCCCAATCCAGAAGCGATTGGCTTGAGCGCGACATTAACGATCGAAATGTCGAGCAGAACGACGACGCACCCCAGGCAAACGATGAATGCCGTTAAGTTTGGACGACTGCGTTCGGGTTCTCCCGCGTTGACAACTTCTTCGCAACACTCAGACATCCCGACCCCTATCCCCTCCATTCCTGATCAGTCCCGGCTTTGGTATCATTGTATGGCGATTAATACCAAAGCTGATAGGGCGACGCTGTCAATATGGCGAGGGGATGGGCTAATCGCCAGGAACGTGTTGCATGACGTCGTTGCAGCTATTGCGTGTCGAACGACCACAAAGCGGAGGGGAGCCGCAGTGGAGATGTCAAACCATTGAATTCTGAAACGGTCTATCGCTTGGCCCACCGAAAAACGTTTCCGGCCGCGGCTCCCTTTGGGTGTGGCTCAATCCCAGGGTGTTGAACGTGCTCCAACCCCTGGGCGTCGCGTCTCTCCGAACGTAGTAGCTGCCACCATGGTCGGCGTCGATGCCCGTGCGAGCCAAAACGCGGAATGCAACGCCCCTCCGACCTGCGTGATGGTTACGCTTCCTCTAATCACCAATCACTTCTGGCTTTCCAACTCTTTCACCAAGACGTCACCGCGCTCCGCAGGCGAGATCGCCAGCAGATCCTCTTCGTCAGGCTCTAGTTCCTGCTCGGCGTCTTCTTCCAGAACGTCTTCGACGAATCCGACGCAATTCTCGAGGATCATGGCGATCCCTTGGCCAACACCGATGCACATCGTGCAAAGCGCGTACCGGCCGCTGATAACCTCGAGTTGGTTTACCGCTGCCGTTGCCAAGCGGGCGCCGCTGGCTCCCAACGGATGCCCGATTGCGATAGCTCCACCATTCGGATTAACGTGAGGCGCATCATCCGGCAAACCGAGTTCGCGCAACACCGCCAAAGCTTGGGCAGCAAAAGCTTCGTTCAATTCGATGACGTCCATTTGGGAGAGCTCCAAGTTAGCCATCGCCAGGACTTTCCGGGTCGCCGGCACCGGCGCCATCCCCATGATTCTCGGCTCAATCCCAGCCGTTGCCGCCGCTACCACTCGAGCTCGCGGAGTTAACCCGTGCATTACCATTGCGCGTTCGGATGCCAATAAAACCCCACCGGCTCCATCGTTAATGCCCGAGGCGTTCCCGGCAGTAACCGTTCCGCCCGGTTTCACTACCGTCTGGAGCTTCGATAATGCTTCTAGAGTCGTGTCCGGTCTGGGATGTTCATCGATAGCAAAGATTATGGGATCACCTTTTTTCTGCCGGATTTCGACCGGAACTAGCTGGCGAGTGAAAAAGCCGGCTCTATGACCAGCTGCCCAACGCTGATGGCTACGCAGAGCAAAGGCGTCTTGATCCTCTCGATTAACCCGGAATTGTTCGGCCACGTTTTCTCCGGTTTCGGGCATTGAATCGGTCCCGTAAAGTTTCTGCATCCGCGGATTCACGAACCGCCAACCGATGGTGGTATCGTAGATTTCTGCGGTGCGGCTGAACGCAGTGTCGGACTTGGCCAGAACGAACGGTGCGCGTGACATGCTCTCGACCCCGCCTGCAATAATCAGATCCGCTTCTCCAGATTTGATCGTTCGGGCTCCAATGGCAATGGCATCCAAGCTGGAGCCGCAAAGACGGTTAACCGTACTGCCAGGCACACTCTGGGGTAGCCCGGCCAGCAAAAGAGCCATTCGCGCCACGTTGCGGTTATCCTCGCCCGCTTGATTCGCACAGCCCAGGATCACATCGTCTACCGCCGGCCAATCGACATTGCCGTTTCGGTCGATCAATGCGCGGATTGGAATTGCAGCGAGATCATCTGCTCGAATAGAAGCTAAGGCTCCGCCATACCGCCCGAATGGGGTTCGGATTGCGTCACAAATGAAAACGTCATTCATGGTTGTCTCTCCCGAGGCAAGATTCTCCTGGTTCTTGGCCTCCTACCGCCGATCAACTTTAGCGGTTAATGTGGGTGCGAGCGAGCCCAAACGAGCGTGCGCGAGCGCGGTTTGTTGTTCCAGCTCACGCAAGACTGAGAGCTCGTCAGCCGTAGGCGGCTGACTAGTCTCCAGACTCGGCGATATCTTTAATTCCCACCGCGTGTTTGCTCGCACTTCATCGAGGCTTACTCCAGGATGAATGCTGATCAATGTTAGCTCCTTCGAATGCTGGTCTGGTTGAAGGACTCCTAGGTCGGTGATCACCGCAACCGGACCTCTTCCCGGCAATCCAATGGTCTTTCGATAGTCATAGCCGGTGCCGTGGCCGATCGATGTGACGAAGTCTAAACGTTCAACGAAGGATTTCGGGTTCTGCCTTAGGATAACTAGTACCTGGCCGGCGGAACCTGCTATTTCTGGCGCACCACCCGCTCCAGGCAGCCGGACCGTCGGGTTCTCATATGGCCCAATTACGGTTGTATTGATATTAGCGAATCGATCGACTTGGGCTGCGCCAAGGAATCCTACATCGATGCGGCCGCCTTGTAGCCAAAACGTGAAGATTTCGCTCGTTGATACCGTCGTATCCGCACTGGTAGATAATTCACCATCCCCGATCGAGAGCGGTAACACACTCGGCTTGGCGCCGATCGGACCCGATTCGTAAATCAGTACCAAATCCGGCGCGTGGGTTAGTCGAGCGAGATTAGCTGCCTTAGATGGCAGCCCGATCCCCACAAAACAGACGATCCCATTTTGCAATAGACGAGCGGCCGACACCGTCATGATCTCGTCTGCCGAATAAGCCTGCTTCATATTAGATTCTTAACTTACCCGCCGGCTCTTGATCGCTGTGTGGGCGGTTCATCACATTCAGTTCCATCCAAGAGAGAAAATCATCTCTCGATCTGCTGATTTTATCCCAAGACTGATAGAACCGGTTGTCTCGGTCGTAGTAACCTTGAGCATAAGAAGGGTAGGCGCCGCCCGGCGCCAAACAGACCGCGGAAATTATCCAACTCGGTAAGACACAGGCATTCGGCGGCGCGTTGAGATCGTCGACGATCTCTTCCACGGTCACAATTGACCGCTTAGCCGCGAGTACGGCTTCTTTCTGTACACCGATAATCCCCCAGACCAAAACGTTGCCCCGGCGATCAGCGCGCTGGGCGTGCACAATGCTGACATCAGGGCGAATCGCTGGAACGGCAGCCAGCGATTCGCCGGTGAAGGGACAAGTAACCGACCGGATTGATGGGTTTGCTTTAGGCAAATCGGTTCCTGCAAAACCCCGCAAAACGCCGAATGGAAGACCGGCAGCGCCGGCGTTATAAGCCTGGACCATTCCCGCGTGAGTCAACTCTTCTATTGCTAACGGGGAGGGCCAACGATTTTCGATGGCATCGCGCAATCGATGGAGAGAGCCGACACCGGGGTTGCCACCCCAAGAGAAAACGAGTTTGGCGGCAAGCCCCATGCCAATCATCTGATCGTAAATAAGATCGGGCGTCATGCGGATGAGAGTCAGATTCCGTCTTCCCTGTCGAATGATTTCATGACCTGCAGCAAAGGGAATGAGATGGGTAAAGCCCTCACAAGCTATTTGGTCCCCATCGTGAATCAGCTCCGCGACCGCGTCTGAGATCGAGACTATTTTTGCCATCCTGGTCTTTCCGTTTTAGGCGCGGCCAGCAGAAAACATTATTTCTTCCCGCGCTTGACCAGACGCCAAAACGAAATCGTAGTTGACGGTGTAGAACGGAGTCGGACGGCCATAGGCCGCCGCGTCGGCTGTAGATTCATGTAAAACAAATTCGGCTATTAACGATTCTTTGACCCCGAACACGGCATCACTGTCAATGTAGAGATCGCCTTTGACGAACAACTCACTGATTACCTTCTCGTAGCCAGGCGCTTCTACGATGACGTGAATATGTGCTGCCCGCATATTGTGGCGCTCGGCGCTATCTAGAATTAACCCGGCAGGACCATCTTTAGGAATTGGATAGGGCACCGGTTTGACCGTCCAGAAACGGTAAGCTCCATCTTCGGCTGCCTTTAACCGGCCTCGGCAATTAAATTCAACCTGGGTGGGGTCGGTATTCTCGTACATGCCATTGGCCGGAACCTGCCAAATATCTAATACGGCTCCGTTGATTGGCGTACCTTCCGTGGAGAGTATGCGGCCAGAAACCAAGGTTGATGTTCCCGCGTTTTCCTGGCGACATATGTCGCCACCTGGCTCGATCCAAGGAGCGTCCGCCCGGTAAAACGGACCTAGTACGCTGCTTTCGAAAGCTCCCTCCGGCTTTTGGTTGGTATTGTAGTCAACCACCATGGTGAGCCCCATGATGTCGCTGATTAAGAGAAACTCGTGCCGGCTGGCATCGGAGATTTTGCCTGCGGCGGTTAAGATCTCGGCGAGCCGGATGAGCTCGTTCGTAGTGAGATTTACTTCGGTCGCAAAAGCGTGGAGGTGTTTAACCGCGGCTTCAAGTAGTCGCCTGGTGCGCGGTTCCGGGGTTTGGGCGAAGGATCGGAGAGTAGCTTGGGTGATATCAGCGGCGGTGGTTTTTGGGGTAGCGGATGACATAACGAAAGCTCGGATACGCGCGTGGGGGTTGCTAGATGGTTAGTCGTACTTATGTACGATTAACGAACTATTGTGCGGAGAGCCCAGCGTAGGCTGGCCGTTACCGGTTGTCAAGCCACGCAGATTTCCATTGCTGCCTTTCCCGCTTTCAGTTAATGACACGGGTGTTCGGGTACCGAACGTTTTGGCGGTCGTTCCCGATCACCCGAGATCTTCCACGCAGTGCCTAAAAAAATATCGCCCGCCTCGTTTGCTGATTCACCCGACTTTGTTGTCTCGCTCGCCCGCGGGCTGGACATTATCAAAGCATTCGCTGTCTCCGAACCGGGTCAGAATCTGCCAGCGAATCTGCGGCCGGCCGACGCGATGACGCTTAGTGAAGTGGCCGAAAAGACGGGGTTAGCCCGAGCGGTGGTGCGGCGGTTTCTTTATACCTTGGTTGAGTTGGGCTACGTCGTTACCGATGGGAAGTATTTCCGACTCACGGCGAAGATACTTGATCTTGGTTTTGCTTATCTCTCATCGTTCTCGCTTCCGAAAATAGCGGAGCGATTCCTGGAAGAGGTGACCTTGGAAACGAAGGAATCGTCGTCTGCCTCGGTTTTGGACGGACACGACATCGTTTACGTAGCCCGGGTACAAACCCGGCGCATCATGTCGGTGTCGCTTGGGATCGGCAGCCGCTTGCCGGCGTTTTGTACGTCGATGGGGAGAGTGCTGTTGGCGCATCTGCCTCCCGAATCGCTGGAGCAGTATTTCAAGACGGCTAAGCTAAGTGCTTTCACCGGGAAAACGATCGATCAGCCGGAAGCGCTCCGGAAAGAATTGAGTAGTGTCGCTAAACAGGGGTTTGCCTTGATCGACCAAGAACTGGAGCTCGGGTTACGTTCGCTAGCTGTCCCGGTTTTTGCTGCAAGAGGCCGGGCGGTAGCGGCGATCAACATCGGCACCCAAGCAGCGCGAACGACAAAGACTCAACTTCTGCAGGAGTATCTCCCGGTCTTGCGCAAAGCGGCCAAGAACATCTCGTCCTGCCTCGGCCATTTGTAGATTCGGTCCAGCGAACTATCGGATGGGTTAGGCTATTTTGCCCGGACGTTTGACAACTTGGAAACCGCGCCTTAACGTTTTCGCACTAATGTTCGTATAACGAACACAGGCGGCTCTCGCGCGAATCTCTCCCCCTTGCGTTTGCTATGAAAAACATGACGGTTTTTCCCGTGCGAAGATTTAGATCGCCAGCGCCTGGTATTCATCCGCCCCACCTTCATCCAGGCTACGTTTCGTCAGTTAAACGCGCGCCCAGCCAGGCCTTGATTCCGATCCCGCAGACTCTTTCTGAAATCACTGGTCCCGGGTTTCAACGGCATCAGCTCAAAGTAGGCGCCGATTTGACTGCGCAAGGCCACGGTGAACCGTTTGGCCAGAGAATTCTATTGTCGGGCCGAGTCTTGGACGAAGATGGCCAGCCAATACGCAACACCCTAGTTGAGATCTGGCAAGCCAACGCGGCCGGCAGATACAACCATCCCGTCGATCAGCATGACGCACCGCTCGATCCGAATTTTATCGGCAACGGACAGCTACTGACTGACGACGACGGGCGGTACCAATTCAAGACCATCAAGCCGGGAGCATATCCGTGGCGGAACCATCCCAACGCTTGGCGCCCGGCTCACATTCATTTCTCGTTGTTTGGGCCGGCGATCTCGACTCGGCTGGTTACCCAAATGTATTTTCCCGGTGATCCCTTACTTCCGTTCGACCCCATTTTTAACGGTATTCGCGACGAAGCAGCTCGCCAACGACTCATCGCGCGATTCGATTGGGACACGACTGTGCCGGAACAGGCGCTCGGGTTTACGTTCGACATCGTTTTACGTGGAAGCCTGGAGACACCGATGGAGAACCGGTTGTGACTGCTTCTGCCAAAACAGACCCCCTTCTCGGGTTGGCAGCATCCCAAACTGTCGGGCCGTTTTTTCAGATTGGGTTCGAAGCGCTTTACCAGAATGACCTCACTGTGCCTGGGCTCAAAGGGCGACTCGTTACTATTCGGGGTCAAGTGTTCGATAGTGACAAGTTACCGGTACCCGATGCGGTGCTTGAAATCTGGCAGGCAAACAGCTTAGGGAAATATGCCCATCCGGAAGACCAACAGGATAAACCGCTCGACTCAGGCTTTAGCGGATTTGGGCGATGCGCGACGGATGCAGAAGGAAGATTCGGATTCCGCACGGTCAAGCCAGGACCGGTCCCATCATCAACCGAAACGCCGCAG
>JAFAHI010000265.1 GCA_019237325.1 Verrucomicrobiota bacterium
TGTGAACAAGGTTCCCGTGCCGAGATTGAGGAATTCCTGTGGGGCGCCACCTCCCGGTTTTTCGAGGATCACCAGCGCGACGCCACCCCAGATAAATCCGGAAGTCAGGGTCGCCACCACGTCTGGGATTCGAGACATTATCACGATCAGTCCGTTCAGCGCACCGATGGTTGCACCAGCGATAAGAACCGCCGCAGCCAACGGTATGGATTGCGCGAAGCTCGCCTTCTCCATGGCACTCGCCGCCAACACATTGGCAACCGCCATCACTGAGCCGATTGAAAGATCGATTCCGCCGGAAATCACGACAACTGCTTGCGCCGCCGCAGCGAAGGCAAGGGGGAGAGCTCCCATGGCCAGCGATTGCAAGTCGAAATCAGAGAACTGCGGATGAATAGCCACCGTGATCGCGAGAGAGACGATGAGCAGGGCGGGCATGAAAAACAGCCCCGGATCGCGCCGCAGCGAACGCCGGAGCCGGGTTTTGAGACCGATATTCTGAGCCGCCGACACAGGTATTATCGATAGTTTATGTCCAGAAAATCACAGTACGTAAAGGTCACAAAGGACACAAAGACTGAGGATCCAACCCTGGTTTTATCTTCTGTCTTTGTGTCCTTTGTGACCTTTACGTACTGTAGATCTTCTGCATTCGTCGGAGGACCTCATCAGGGCGAACCGGCCACGGACGGGGCGAGCCCATGGGCGGAGCGCAACAGCGTGGCTTCATCGGCCTCGGACACCGGCATCTCAGCGACCACGCGCCCGCCGAACAGCACGATCGCACGGTCGCAAGCCAGCGGGATCTCCGGAAGTTCGGACGTGAACAGGAGCACTGCCGATCCCGCAGCCGCTATTTCCCGGACCAACGCGTAGATCTGCCGCTTGGTACCAATATCGATGCCGCGGGTGGGATCAAAACAGAGCAAAATATCAAAACCGCTGGCGAGCCACCGCGCGATCACGACCTTCTGCTGGTTGCCGCCGCTTAACCGGCGCAACTCTGATCCTGCGCGGGTATCGATCTGGAGGCGTTCGATTGCGGAAGCTACCCGCTTTCGCTCCTCGCTAATGCTGATCGGACCCCAGTTCTGAACGCGGCCGAAGGCAGGCAAGGCGATATTTTCCGGAATCGGCCGTTGCTGGAGAAGCGCTAATAATCGGTTTGCCGGTACGAGCACGATCCCGGCCGCTATCGCATCGGCTGGATGGCGAAGCCTCAATTCCTTGCCATACGCCAAGACGGCGCCTTCGTCGTAGCGGCGGCTTCCGGCGATGCAATCGAAAAGTTCTTCCTGTCCCTGGCCTTCTAGTGCGGCAATTCCCAGGACCTCACCTGGATAGAGTTTGAAGGAAACGTCGTTGACCCGCGGAGCGCAACGCAGCGCGCGTATCTCCAGCGCTGGTTTCGCGTCGGCTGCCCTTTGCAGGGGAGTGCGTGTCGAAGGTGCAGAGGCGACCGCTCGGGCTGTCTCGGCCCCGAGCATGAGCGAGACGATACGCTCCTCGCTGCCGTGCGCGCGTTCCGTCACACCCGCCGTAACGCCATCGCGCAAAACCGTGGCCCGGTCGCACAGAGCCGATACTTCGGCCATGCGATGGGAAATGAAAATCACGGCGTTGCCCCTCTCGCGCCAGCGCTTCACCATCGCGTAAATCTGTTCAGAGAGGTCGGCAGGAAGGGAAGCCGTGATTTCATCGAGCAGCAGGACTGCGGGTTCCCACGCCAGGGCGCGAGCGAGATCAATGAGACGCAAGGTCGGGTCAGGCAAATCACGGACCAAGAGGCTGAAATCGAGCCTGGCGACGCCGAGCTCCGCCAGCCATTTGCGTACGGCGTCGACGGGGGCGCTTGCCAGGCCCATATTCTGAGTGACGGTCAGGTCCGGCACAAGCGCCGGATCTTGATAGACTGAGACAATTCCCGCACGGCGCGCTTCGGCCGGGGATCGGAACGACCGGGCTGCGCCCTTCACGAAGATAAGGCCACCGTCGGCCGGAAAGACGCCCGTGATGATTTTAACCAACGTGCTCTTCCCGGCGCCATTTGCACCCATTAGACCATGAACTTCGCCTGCGCGTACCTGAAGCGAGGCGGCTTTAAGCGCGACGACCGAATCGAACCTTTTGGCTACATCCCGCGCCTCAAGAAGAAGGTTCGCTTCGCTCATGGAATTTGGAATGGTTTATACAAGAGGATGGAGCTGTTAGCGGCAGGCATCGTACTCGTCCTTCGTCGTCGTCCTCGTCCTCGAAGAGAGGTTGTTACTGGAGCTTGGTAGACTTGCCGGTATTCGAGTCTTAACGGCGACGTGCCTCCGACCAGCCCACACAATCGAGAACGAGGACGACGACGAGTACGAGTACGAAAAACCTTCATCGGCTCACGCGGGCGGCATTTTGGAAGATGCCGCCCCCGAACAGTACAGAAAGTCGACGAAGACCACAAAGAATGAGGCTAGGACCCCGGTTCTTCGTTTCTGTCTTCGTGTCCTTTGTGACCTTTCCGTATTGTGAATTTCTCTTTACTGCGGCTCTTGAGCGACAGCCCGGCGCCTTTATTCACCCGGCCCTTTGCAGGCTTTCTCCTGGTCAACAGTATAGTGCGTATAGGGATCAACCGGGCTGTAGACGGGATAATTCGGATCCACCTTCGGGTCGTAGAGAGACTTCAGCCATTGCTGGCCTCCATCCGTTGTACTGTCGTAGACCTTCGGTGTGAGATGGGTAACCCGTGGTACCTTTTTTCCCTCCAGAACATCCAGGGCGATGCTGAGGCCGGCTCCGCCGACGGCTGGCGGATTGGTTACATTGATCCCAACGAGGCCGGCATCCTTCATGTCGATCTCCTGGCCCATAAAGCCGTTATTGTCGGCGCCGACGATCGGCACGTATTTCAGGTTAGCGGTCTTGTAGGCATCGACGACCGCTTTATCAATTCCTGAAGTCCAAATTCCATCGATCTGTTTTCCAGAGCTGATCAGATTTTTCGTTTCTTGCGCGCCTTTATCAGGCGACCAGCCGGTGAAGACGGAGGCCACGACCTTAATATCGGGATAGTTCTTGAGCGCCTCGGTAAAGCCCTGGTGACGGTCGGCGTCGGCTGGCACTCCATCGATGCCGCGCATCTCCACTACATTGCCCTTTCCGCCTAGCTTCTTAAACAGCGCTTCAGCCCCGAGGCGGCCATAAGCGGTCTGATCGTTGGTCACAACGTAGGCCGTGGGTGCGTCGACTTCCTGATCGACAGCGACCACCACAATTTTCCGATCGGTTGCCTGCTTGATCACTGGATCCAGCGCTTTGCGATCGGACGGGTTGACAATAATGATGTTGACGCCGGCCGAGATCAGGTTGCGCAGATCGGCGATCTGCTCAGATGGTCCACCGTTACGGTTGGCCAGGATAATTTTGGCAACCTTACCCGATGCCAGGGCCTCTGCTTTGATTGAACAGACCATTTCCTCACGCCAACCATTCCCTACTAAGGTATTAGAAACGCCGACTACGTACTTCTCGGCCGCCGGGGCATAATTAGCCACGGTCATAACAGCGCCAAGAAAGAGGGGCAAATAACTGCTGACTTTGCTCATGGATTGAGACTTCGCTTAATTGTTCGAACGTTGATGGGGGGAGCGATCTTTGTCGAAAACGGACCACGATCGCGAATCAGCGATGTTCGCAAAAAAAGGTATTCCGTGTCAAACCGGCTCTTTAAGGCAGGATAAACGTCGAATGGGCGAGTGGGCGCACCGGCGAATGGGCGAATAAGCGATTAAGGCGCGGACTGTCGAATTTGCCCCTTAGCGGTTATCTGAATATGTCGGAAAGAACTTGGGTACATTTTCAGCAGGTTCCATTTTCTGTCTTTGTGACCTTTGTGATCTTTCCGTACTGTGACATCCTGCAGCCTGATTGCCCCCAATGACGCTATCTAACAAGACGGCAGCTGTAACCGGCACCGGATTCATCGGCCCGGTTCACGTCGAGGCCCTTCGCCGTCTCGGGATTCGCGTAAAAGGCATACTCGGTAGTTCGCTCGCCAAAAGTGAAACGGCGGCTAAGCAGCTGGGGCTACCAAAAGCATATGCCAGCTATGAAGAGATTCTTTCCGACCCTGAGGTAGAAGTTATCCACATCACGACGCCCAATCGCCAGCATCGAGACATGGTCATGGGCGGACTGGATGCCGGGAAACATGTGGTTTGCGAAAAGCCTCTTGCCACCAATTCTGTAGAGACCTCGGAATTAGTCGAGCGAGCACGGAAGAACCCGACCTTGGTAACTGCCGTCAATTACAACGTCCGATTTTATCCTCTGGCTCTCCATGCGCGGCATTTGCTGCAAACCGGCGCCATCGGCCGCGTGTTACACGTAAGGGGCGGGTATATCCAGGATTGGCTGCTGAAAGAAACTGACTGGAACTGGCGATTGCTCCCAGAGCAAGGCGGCGAACTGCGGGCAGTGGGCGATATCGGGACCCATTGGATGGATCTGATCCTGTTCATAACAGGCTTGCAAATCGATTCCGTTTTTGCGGACTTGGCGACCCTGATTCCTATCCGGCAGCGACCGAAAGTAGCCTCTACGACTTTCCAGGGAGCCGAAAGACATCCGGACAAGCCGGAGCTCGGCCCTGGCACTGAACCAATCCGGATCGAAACAGAGGACTGGGGATCAGTACTCTTCCGATTCGCTAACGGTGCCCGAGGCGCAATGTCTGTTTCACAGATTACCGCCGGCCGAAAGAATCAAATCACATTTGAAATAGCTGGTTCGGAAGGATCGCTGGCCTGGGACTCAGAGCATCCGAATGATCTCTGGCTCGGCCACCGAGATAAACCTAACGAACTCTTGATCCGGGATCCCGCCTTGCTTTCGCAAGATATCCGCTCTTTCGCGAGCTATCCCGGCGGCCATAACGAAGGCTTCCCAGACACGTTCAAGCAACTTTATCGAGCCATTTATGAGTATCTTGCCGAGGGTGATTTCTCGCGTCCAAAAATCTTTGCAGGATTCGAGGATGGTCACGAGGAGCTGCTGCTCTGTGAAGCCATACTCGACAGTCACCGGACCCAAGCGTGGGCTCCGGTAAAGAGAAAGTAAGAAAAATCGACGAGCGCGCCGGGAACGCCAACTCGAGGGGAGCCGCTTTAGCACGTAAGCAACGACCTCACATGTCTTTTCCAGAGCGAGGAAGGCCGAAACATCGGGTTAAACAAGCGGCTCCCGCGAATCACCCAGCGCGATATTTTGCCTACGCGGTTCGGTTCGATAGTTTATTCTGCGCACTAGGAAACAAACCACGCGTTTCGGCCATTCGCGGGAGCCGCCTGTTTAAAAAGATCTGTGGTCATACGCGCGCCGAGAGAAATAGGGCGGGGCTCCTTAGGTGCGATCCAAAGCGGCTCCCCTCCAGGCACCGTCAACGCTCGGAACGCCGTAAATCTGCCGTCGATTCGCGAATGGCGCAGCAAGCAAAACAGAATTTTGATAAAGTCCTGATATGCAACTTGGATTCGTAACCGCGATCGTGCCGGAGTTGTCACTGGAAGATGTCCTTTCCTTCGCCGCCACTGAGGGTTTTCGATGCGTTGAAGTAATGTGCTGGCCGGTGGGAAAGGCGGAAAGGCGCTACGCCGGGGTCACGCATCTGGATGTTACTTCATTTGGTGAACGTGAGATCACCCGGACACAAGAGCTAAGCGCCAAATACGGAGTACAGATCTCGAGCCTTGGGTATTACCCAAATCCGCTCTGTTCCGATCCAACCGAGCGGGCCACCTATGCGGACCATCTGCGACTCGTTATCGAAGCATCAGCCCGGCTGGGAATCGGCGTAGTGACGACGTTTATCGGGCGAGACCACGTCAAATCCTTTGAAGAGAATTGGAAGCTATTCGATTCGGTGTGGAAGCCGCTGATCGGTTTTGCTGACGAGCACAATGTCAAGGTGGGAATAGAGAACTGCCCGATGCTGTTTAGCGAGGACGAGTGGCCCGGCGGCAAAAATCTGGCCGTATCGCCCGAAATCTGGCGGCGCATGTTCAATGCTATCCCGAGCAAAAACTTTGGCCTCAACTTCGATCCCTCTCATCTGGTTTGGCAGAAGATCGATTACGTTCGAGCGATCCATGAATTTAAGGATCGAATCGTTCATGTGCACGCCAAGGATGACAAAACAGTCGGAGACCGGTTATACGATCGCGGGATTCTAGGCCTTGGCTGGCATATCCCTAAGCTTCCCGGATTCGGTGACGTTCAGTGGAACCAATTTTTCTCCGCGTTGACGGATATTGGGTATCGTGGGCCGGTCTGTGTGGAGGTCGAAGATCGCGCCTACGAATATTCGCTGGAGGGCAGGAAAACAGCGCTGCGCCAATCCCGTGAATTTCTGAAGCAGTTCGTGGTTTGAAAGCAGATGTACGGTCCCCGTCGTGGGGAGGGCGCGCGTCCTCGCGCGCCTCGGATCCGTTGAACGCCTCGAACCGAATTTAGCACCCCGGATCGATAACGCGCCACCTCCACGAAGTCGGATCGCGAGGACGCGATCCCTCCCTTGTCGCTCGACATCACAAATCACCGCCATCATTGGTTCCACTTTCTACCGAATCACGTTAAAATCGGGTCGTGTCAGATGATGTAGCAGCGATCGTTGAAGTAGCTCTGGTCGGGGCGAGACCAGCAGTCCGTCGAACCATTTCAATTCCATACGCCCTCCCGCTGAGTCGGTTCCATTCTGTCCTCCAGCTGGTGATGGGATGGGGCGACCGGGAACTACACATTTTTGCGGGTGAAGACCTGATCGCCGGTGACGTAGACGAGATTACGGATCCGGAGGCCGAAGATGAATCTCGGGTGACTATCGGTGAGCTCCTCCCGTTCATCGGCGCGGAAGCATTGTATTTGTATGACTTTGCGACGGAATGGCGTCATCGTCTCCGACTTCTGGATCTGGAGCCCGCAACCGATCAAATCGCGTTGCTGAACGGAAGCGGCCGATGTCCAGTCGAAGGCAAAACGGCGCCGGCCATGACCGGGAAAGGTAAAAAGTCGCCCGCCACTGGGACGAACAAGCCAAGAGCAAAAGCCAGTGCTGTGGATATCGCGGGAATCAATCAGGAGCTCGGCCGCCTCGGCAATGGGTGGAGGCGAAAGCGGCGTCTTCCCAGCAAAGAAACTGGCCGCGCAGCCGCTGCCAAGGCGAACAAGGAATTGATTTTGCTGGATACCGCAAAAATTCGCGCCGGCTACCTTAAGGATCTTCAGAGCGTCAGAGATCGCATCTTGGCGATCGAAGACGAGCTCGCCCAGCATGAGTCCCATGATGTACCCGAATTTCGTCGCTGCCTTAACGTGGAATTTGGCGCGCGCTTTTCGGTTATGCGTGAATTGCAACAGGAGATCGATTGGCTGACGGCTCGCCTTGCGTTGGTCCAAAAACTGATGCGGCACGGGATCCGGCCCGTAGGGAGAGCTTACCTCCAGGCTCTCCGCATCGAAGCAGGTGAATCGCCTTACCCTGATTTTCCTCCGGAGCGTGACGAGATCCCTCCGCAAGCAGCTGCTGAACCGGAAAATCTATTCGACCGCGAGGCGATCAGGAATTTTATCTCGGAAGCCGGCGATGAGTTAACGGAGGAAGAGATGGAGTCGCTCACCGAGGATGTCCTGGAAGCAGCAGGTAAGCGGGACCTCGTATCGGAGTGCAAGAGTCTTTACCGAAAGATCGTGTCGCTACTTCACCCGGATCGGGCAGGGGAGATGACAGCGCAGAGAAAGGATCTGTGGTTGCGCGCGCAGGACGCGTACGCCGATGGCGACGTGCTTAGCCTGAGATCGATTTTAGATCGATGCGGAGCGGGCACACGTGACCAATACCTGACCTGCTCTGAAGTTATCGAGGCGATCGCGCAGGCTACGATCCAGCTCCAAGCCATTGAAATGTTCCGCGAACGCGCGGCCAACGAGGCGAGTTGGAATTTCCACGAGTTGAACGATAAGAAACGGAAGAGTCGTCTACGCCGGGTCACGAAAGACCTCGACGAAGAGGAAAATAACCTGCAAATCCAGCTCGCAGAGTTGCAAAGAGAATGCCAGAGCCTGGAAGACGAGGCTAAGGAGTGGGAGAGCGAGCAGGAAGGCGGATCGGTGCAACTCGATCTGTTTCGGTGAGGGTGGGAGGGGACAGTGATTGGTGATTGGTGATTAGTGATCCGTGATTGGTGGAGGCGTGACCCGGCTCGGAGGGGAGCCGCATTCCGCTTTCTCTGACCGCGGAGCATGTGCTGCAATCATGGCGTTTTTCGTCCGCACCGTATGTTAGCCGCGGCTCCCTGGAACGTGTCGCAGGTCACCATACGTACAACGCGAACAGACGTGGCACGGTTCCCGGGGCGTCGCGGGTGTGGCACACCAAAAACCTTGCTCCCAATATTCGGTTGGGAACACGCTCAACACGGCACACCGAATGCAACGCCCGTTGGGTCGCGTGCCCCCACCAATCACCAATCACCAATCACGCCATCCCCCTACGCCTGCACCGTTGTTTGCCGTTGTTCGCCCAACCGCTCTACGCCTAACCTCACCACCTGGCCGGGGCGCAAGAAGACCGGGGGTTTCATACCCATACCCACTCCCGGCGGAGTTCCGGTGGCGATTACGTCGCCAGGGTGCAGGGTCATGATCCGGCTCAGATAACTCACTAATGTCGCAACGCTGAATACCATCGTTTTGGTTGTACCGGACTGGCGACGGACACCGTCGATCTCGAGCCAGAGCTGCAGGTTCTGCGGATCGGGTACTTCGTCCTTGGTAACCAGCCACGGACCGATCGGGCCGAAGCTATCGAATCCCTTGCCTTTGTCCCAAGTTGGTCCCCGTTTTATTTGGTACTCGCGTTCAGAGACGTCATTCACCACGCAATAACCGGCCACATGATTCAACGCCTCCGTTTCGGAGACCCGTCTGGCGGTTTGTCCAATGACCACCCCTAGCTCTACCTCCCAATCGGTCTTGGTCGAACCTGAAGGGATCTGGATGTTGTCGTTGCAGCCGCTGATACACGTAACCCATTTATTAAAGACCACTGGCTCTTTGGGGATTGCCGCCCCAGTCTCAGCAGCATGATCGGCATAATTGAGCCCGATCCCGATAAACTTGCCGACGGAACCGACACAGGGGCCGAGTCTGGGCTCCCCTGACACTAACGGAAGCCCGGCAGGGTCAAGCGACCGCAACCTTGCCACCGATTCGTCGGATAGAACCGAACCGGCGACGTCGGCTATCACGCCAGACAGATCCCGTATTTTTCCGTCGTTATCGAGAAGCCCCGGCTTTTCCTGGCCCTTAGGTCCGTAGCGCAACAATTTCATGATAGGTTAAGAAGATTCGTGAGGTCTTAATGACCGCAGCTTCGATTAGCGCGGTTTCGCGCGGGGCGCAAAGGCTAGAATTTAGGAGCCAGGAGCTGGGAGAGGGTCTGGGCATCATGGGGTGTGCTGGGCAAAAAGGGCACGAGCAGACGAGCTACGGATAGGACCTATGGGACACATGGACTAATGGGACCCTCGCATAAGTCCTATTGGTCCCATAGGTCCCATTCGCTACCCGTCTGCAACGCGCCCCTTCTCCTGGCTCCTAGATTCGGCTCCTAGCTCCTCCGGTTACCCCGTCCACCCCCCGTCAATGACGTGTATCTGTCCCGTCGTAAACGCGGACTCATCCGATCCTAGATACACCGCCAAAGCGGCGATTTCTTCGGGGCGGCCCAGACGCCCCATCGGTTGCCGGGCTACGAACGCCTCTCGAACCTCGGTCTCGGTCTTGCCTTCCACCTGAGCTTGAGTGGCGATCCGCTGGGCCAGCG
Organism: Verrucomicrobiota bacterium; assembly: GCA_019237325.1. GTDB lineage: Bacteria > Verrucomicrobiota > Verrucomicrobiia > Chthoniobacterales > JAFAMB01 > JAFAVN01. The sequence goes on from JAFAHI010000265.1 coordinate 9,869, forward strand.
ATGGGGAATCCACGGTGCCAGGGCAAATCGCGTTACAACGAATATTCTGTTTTAGAAAATCCGCAGCCACGGCCTTGGTCAGGCCCACCACCGCCGCTTTGGTGACGGCATAGACAAATCGGTTCGGGACTCCTTTTACCGATCCTGCCACCGAAGAAACATTAATAATGGATGCGCCGCCGCGTGCGATCATTCCGGGCAGAAACGCTTTGATCAGCCGGAACATGGAACGGACGTTCAACGTCATTCCAAAATCCCAATTTTCTTCGGTACACTCCAGGATGGAGCCAGCATGAACGAAGCCGGCGCCGTTGAACAAAACATCGAGTCCTCCGATTCTAGTCGCGCACTCTGCGATCATATCCGGTTGGGTTACGTCCAGACGAAGCGGCTTTACGCCGGTTACTTTTGCCAGGGCGGCTTCGTTGATGTCTGCGGCGAATACTTGTGCTCCTTCTCTGGCAAAGGCTTCGGCCGTAGCGCGTCCAATGCCTTGTGCCGCTGCCGTCACCAGCGCGGTCTTATTCGATAATCGTCCACTCATTTGGGTTCACGGTTCGCCGTTCGCAGTCCATAGTTGATGGTTCGTCGTGCAGTTCCTCATCTAGCGCAACCAGTTTTCCATCGTGAGAGAAGCCACCCGAGAAAACTCGCGTTCATTGTCTGTGACCAGGATGCAATCGAGTGCCATTGTGTGAGCGGCGATCAGAAGATCGTTGGCTCCGATGATGGTTCCTCGTTTCTCTAGGTTAACGCGTAACGCTGCGTAAATGCTATCGACAGGTTGTTCCAATGGAAGGATTTCGAGTGTTTCTAGGACCGCTTCGAGCTGCGTAGAAAGTCTCCTCGATTCTTTTTTCGCGGCGCCATACCTCAACTCGGCGGCAACCACAATGCTGGTGCAGACTGCTTCTTCGCCAATCCTAGATAGGTGATCGGCGGCTCGACCGGCTGGGTTACGAACTAAATCTGAAATGATGTTCGTATCCAGGAGGTACCGGCTCATTATAAATCAACCGGTTCCGGTGGAATATCTTTTAGGTTCGGGAAATTCTCCTTAATTGGCTTTAGCGAAGATAGTAGCTTCACGAGCGATTTCGGTCGAGCCGGCTCGATAATAAGACGCCTACCTTCCTTGCGCATGATGGCGTCTTCTCCAGGTAGCTCGAATTCGCGTGGAATACGAACAGCTTGATTCCTGCCGTTCTTGAATAGTTTGACGCGT
>JAFAHI010000137.1 GCA_019237325.1 Verrucomicrobiota bacterium
GACACCGTTATCCAACTGGCTGGGGGCTTTTCTTTCGAAATTGGGGACTATCGCAACCAGACTAACAATTTCCTTACTCTGAAGTACCTCGCCACAGGTTATATCTACACCGGCCGGCCGGAGGAAAATGGCGTAGATCAGCAGGTCGTGTTCCACGGGCAATACCGATGGGATCGTATTACCTTGCAGAGCAATGTCGCCTTTAGTTACTTGGATGGCCCGGATCGTCTGGCCGGTACATTTACTACCCAGTATCTGGTCGATGGTTTGGTCCGGCTGCTTTACGATTACAGCGACAAGACTCAATTGCATGCCGAGTTTGAGCAAATTACCGACATTTATCCGAGCCAGCTCAGCAGTTACGAATACATCGGCAGACTGGGAGCCGACTATCTAATCACGCCAAAGATCAAAATAGGAGTTGAAGGAACTCTGGGTGATCTCGAGATCGAACATTCGGGTGACATGTTCTACGGTCAAGGACGTCTTCGGGTTGCTTATAAGTTGACCGAGAAACTCATATTCCTGGCCAGCGGCGGGTTTGAGGTCGCGCATTTTAGTGAGAACGATGACACCAAGGTGCTTCCAGTTTTTGACGTGAGCGCCCAGTGGAGTCCCTTTGTCGGCACTACCTTCGGTCTATCGGCTTTCCGCAATATCTTCGCTTCCCCGGTCGAGGTTGGAAACGTGTTTACGGCAACTGGCGTCCAGGCCACTGTCAGCCAAACGTTTTTCCAGCGTTTGTCCGCCGCGGTTTTTGTTGGTTATGAGAATGACCAGTATAAAGGGGCCACCAAGAATGCCGTCAATACGTCCCGAGCCGACAATTACGTGTACGTCCGGCCCAACCTAACTTACAGCATCGGTGGTTGGTGTAACCTCGTCCTTTATTACCAGTTTAATCACAACGATTCCAATCTCAATGGAGCGTCGTTTAGCGATCACCGCATTGGTGGTCAGGTAATTTTTGCCTTCTAATTAAGGCAAACCAGGGAAGACACAGGAAAGCTAATATTAGTTAAACGTAGAGTAGAGTTGTAACACAGAATGATCCATTCGATCAGGGTACTCCTATTGGGGGCAGCCTGCTTAGCCAGCTTTGCTGGTTCGGTTTACGCCCAAGACGCCAGTAACTATAAAATCGCGCCTAACGACCTGCTGGATTTCAAGGTATTCCAGGAGGATGATTTAGATGCTCACGTACGCGTCGCCGGTGACGGTACCGCTATCTTCCCGCTAGTTGGGTCAGTTAGCTTGGCTGGGAAAACCGTGGCCGAGGCGACGACGTTGCTACGCCAGCGCTACCTTGCCGGTTACTTGGTCAATCCGCAGATCAGTTTAATCATCCAAACCTACGCCAAACGGAGCTTTACTGTGTTAGGTCAGGTGCAACGGCCGGGGAGCTACGAACTCGTGGGCGATCAGGCAGTCAGCCTTTTGGAAGCGATCGGGATGGCAGGCGGCTACACTCGAATTGCAGACCCTGGCAAGATCACGATCCGACGGAAGGAGAGTGGCCAGGATCAGGTGTTCCGAGTTAACGCTAAGCGTCCCGACAAGGATGGCGTTGGCGCGGAATCTTTCACTATTAAACCCGGGGATGTCGTCACCGTTGGCGAATCCATCTTTTAATAAATATAATATGGCCGACGTAGGTGTTCAAAAATCTGCCGCGCTCAAATTTCTTCAAGGGCAAGGCGTAGGGTTCGATTTCAATCGCTATTTCTTCCTGATTCGGCGCCGCCTTTGGCTTTTGATCCTGATTGTCTGCCTAGGCGGCCTTGGGGCGCTCGTGTTTCTATTACGTGAGCCGAAAGTTTATGCCTCTCGCGCCGTCGTGCAGGTAGAGCAGGAAGAGGCCAAGGTGCTCGGTAGCAAAGTGGAAGCGGTTCAATCAGACCAGCTAGAAGCGCCCGATTTGATGGAAACGATCGTCGAAAGCTTGACCAGCAACACCGTCCTAATCGGTGTGAACCAGGCGCTTGGTCTTGACAAGGATCCTTTCATCACCAAGGACCCGTTCAACCCTCCTTGGGTACCCGAAAAACCGGATACCGAATTAACGCTTGCCGATAAGCTGCGGAAAAAAATTACGGTTACTCTCAGAAGGGACACTCGACTCATCGACATCGTCGCAGAACATACTGATCCCGTGCGAGCCAGGGATATGGCGGCTGCAGTCGTACACTCCTATCTTCATCAAACCTTCGAGCAGCAGTTCAAGACGCTAAGCGAGGCCACGTCATTCCTGCAGGAGGAAGCCGACAAACTGAAAATGAAATTGGAGACTTCGGAGCGACAACTTCAGGCCTACAAAGAGCAGCACAACGCGGTATCTCTCGAGAATAACGAAGATATTATTACGGCGAAGCTAAAGGAGCTGAACAGCAAAGCGATTGAGGCGAAGAATCATCGAACCCAGCTCGCATCCGACATCGAGACGCTGCGGAAGATCCCCCCGTCCGACACCGAGCGCATGCGACAAATCGGCAGCGTGACGCAGATCTCGGAAGTCTCTAATCGTCTCAGTCTAGTTACGAAAGCCGAGGCCGATTTGGCGGCATTGCAAAAAAGATATCTGCCTCTCCACCCGAAGTACATTGCGGCCGTAACCCAAATCCAGTCCCTGAAGCAATCTTTGAAAGATGCTCTGCGAGACGCCGGCAAAATCCTGGAAACTGAATACGCCGCGGCGAAGGAATCCGAAGATAAAATGAATGAGGCGCTCCAAGACCAGGAGAAGGAGGCCTTGGGACTCTCTAAACTGGCGATCCCCTACAACACGCTTCAGCGCGAGGTCGATTCCGACAAAGCCATGTATGACGCGCTGCAAACCCGTATCCGGGAAACCTCTATCAGCCAGGGAGTAGAAAAAAGTCCTTTCCACGTCATCGAAGAACCAATGGTGACGAGCAAACCGGTTAAACCAGACATAGCCAAAGGAGTCGGTATCGCGTTAGCAGTGAGTTTCGCGGTTGGGTTAACGTTGATTATCCTCATGGATTACTTTGACGACACGCTACGTTCGGTCGACCAAGCCGAGGAGTTTCTTGGGCTTCCCGCTCTCGCTGTGATCCCGGAAGACCCGCGGTCAGGAAATTTGCATACTGCGTTCGAGAGCAAGGATTCCCGTCAGGCGGAAGCCTTCCGCAACCTGCGAGCCGCGATTTCTCTCTTAGGAAACGACGATGAGGCGCGGAGCGTGTTTCTGATCACCAGTGCCGTTCCCGGGGAAGGAAAATCATTCTCATCCTTGAGCTTGGCCCACTCCTTCGCTTTGAACGGTTACCGGACGCTTCTAATCGAAGGCGATCTGAGGCGCCCCACTTTCCAAAACGCTTTTAAGGATCTCGCCACTCATCAGAAAGTTGGCTTTACCGATGTGCTGTCGGGAAACTGTCGCGCTGATGAAGTCGCGGTCCAGACGAAGTACGAGAACCTGAGCGTTATCTTTGCCGGCCGTTCT
>JAFAHI010000565.1 GCA_019237325.1 Verrucomicrobiota bacterium
CAGCATGCCGGTAATAAAACTGTGCCCGAAATTGATCCTGGAAGGGACTCGGCTCACTGGTAAGACGGATCTGGCGCTGGCTTTAAATGAGAGTTCGCGAATCACCGGCGTCAGAAAATATCGCTATCATTCACCGATTGTATCGGCGGAGTGGAACGGTTTTACACGCGACCCCTATGGTTCCAGTCTGATCAACTTCGACGCGGCGCACGCAAAACCCGCTATGGAAGCCTATCGGCTCTGGATCAGCCTCTTTGAGCTTTACCGGCATTATTCTTGGATCATTGATCGTTTCCACCTTTCGACTCAAATGTGGCAGGCGATATACCGAAAGCGGCGTTATCGGTTCGAATGGCTCGAGTCCCGTCTGGCGGCGCTAGGATTTCGCTTGGTGTTTTGTTGGAGAGACCCCAGCTCGTTCGCGGAAGCTCGGCAACGCCGGCTGAAGATCTCGAGTAACCCTTCACAATACGACGATCTGACGTTGTTCATCCGAGAACAGCAGATTCTAAAAGAGTTAGTGAAGAAGTCGATTATCCCGAGCTTAACGGTCGATGCCACCGATTACCCCATCGATGAACAAGTCGATTATATCGCCGATTGGCTCGAAGCCACCGGAGGACTGAATGCGACGGAAACGGCACCGGAGCCCAAGAGAAAGCTTATGCCAGCTTTCCGTCGATTAGGAGAAGGAAGCTGGATTGGTCAGCAATCCAGAATAGCAAATACCCTATAGCGAATTGAAGATTCTTTGCCCTGAACAAGACCAGCAGATTTGCTATTTGCGATCTGCTATTTGTCATTTTGGATTGCAAACAATCCGGATCGTCCATTCGGGTAGGTTCAAAGGACTCGTTCCGCCAATAGCAACGGTAGACGGCCAAAACTAGGATGATGTCACTAAAATGAGTCCAGAGACATTAAAGCTAACCCCGGCGGGAGAGCAGCCTGTTCCTGCACGAAAAAAGAACAAGACGGGTCGATGGGTGCTTGCTGGCGCGGTGATCGTCGCGGTGGCAGCTGTCTTTTTTGGACTCCGGTTAATCTCGTCTGAATCGAGAACCCCCGCAGCAACACCCGAAAACACGTCGGCGATAACCGTGACCGTGGTTCACCCTGCGGCGGTCAGCGGCGGGACTTTACAGCTGTCCGGGTACACCCAAGCGTATACAGAGGCACCAATCTATGCCCAAACCAGCGGTTACCTGAAGAAATGGAACTTCGATATCGGCGGCAAGGTGCACGCTGGTGATGTCCTGGGAGAGATCGATACACCCGAGGTCGATCAAGAGTTGGCGCAAGCGAAAGCGCAACTCCAAGTGGCACAAGCAGCATCTCACCTTGCCGAAGTCACTTATCAGCGGGATCAGTCGCTTTTTGATCAAAAGGTTCTGGACGCGGAAACTCGCGACAGCGCAGCCGATACCTACGCGGAAGACCAAGCCACCGTGGTTGCTGACCAGGCTAACTTAGATCGCCTGGACGCTCTCGAAGCCTTTAAAGTGTTGCGAGCACCCTTCGACGGCATCGTTACGGCGAGAAATGTCGACGTTGGAACGTATGTTGCTAACGGCTCGGGTACTCAGCTCTTCGTGGTCGCTCAGATCTCGCCATTACGCATTTATGTGCAGGTACCTCAAGCTGACGCCCAATCGGTAAAAATCGGTATGGAGGCGGACCTAACCCTGCCACAATTTCCCGGCCGAACATTTCAAGCGCGGGTTACCAATATCGCGGATGTCATTGATCCAAGCTCGCGATCGCTCCTCACCCAACTGCAAATCCCCAATACATCGGGCGAATTACTCCCAGGGGCCTACGCTCAAATAACATTTAAGTTCGCAGGCGCCTCTCCCTTTCTGACAATACCGGAAAACACCCTGATTTTTCGACGTGAAGGTGCTGCCGTCGGGGTGGTTGATTCAAACGGGAAGGTGGAGATCCACAAAATAACCATCGATAACGACTTCGGCGATGAGCTCGAAATTTCCAAAGGATTATCCACCACGGACCAAGTGATTCTTGATCCATCCGATAGCTTGGCAACCGGGATGACGGCAAAGATTCAGCCTGCGCCTCCAGAGGAGAAAAAGTGAGGAAGCAAAAGATGTTTAAGGAAGAGCTCACAACGTTCCCCCATCATTTAACTAATTCACCACTGCGCCTGTCGAGGACGAGGACGACGACGAGTACGAGGACGAGCTACGAGACATGAGCGAAACCCTGTCGACACCTGTGGCGCCTGGGCCGCCATCTACACCGAAGAAGAAGACCGGCAAAGCGATTATCTTCTATCTACTGGCGGCGGGGGCTCTCTTTGTCGGCCTAGGCGCATTTGGAATCTATAGCCGCAATCAATGGACAGCTGAGATGCAGGTGCGCAACGATCAGGCCGCGCGGGTGCTCGTGGAAGTGGTGCACCCACAACCCTCTAACGGGGTTGTCCACCTGCAGTTACCCGGTCAAGCCATGGCGTTTACGGATTCACCGATTGCTGCTCAGACCAGCGGGTATCTGAAGAAATGGTATTTCGACATCGGGGCTCGAGTGAAGAAGGGCGATGTGCTCGCAGAGATCGATACACCCGAGGTCGATCAACAACTGGCTCAAGCTCAAGCGCAACTCAAGGTGGCACAAGCGGCCAGCGACCTGGCCGAAATAACTTACAAGCGAGATTCGGATCTGTTTAAGAACAAAGTGATTGCAGCACAGGATTTCGATACTGCCGCAGACGGTTACGCAGGGGCGCGTTCCACCATGATCGCCGATCAAGCAGCGGTGGGTCGCTTACAAGCGCTGGAAGCTTTCAAAATCGTGCGCGCTCCATTCGACGGCATTGTTACCGCGCGCAACACTGACATCGGGGATTATGTCGCGGCTGGATCAGGGACAGCGCTTTTCCAAATGGCAGCTACTTCGACTCTCCGAGTATACGTCACTGTCCCGCAAGCTTTTTCATCGCTGGTAAAAGCAGGTGAACAAGCGGAACTAACTGTTAATGAGTTTCCTGGTCAGACCTTCCAGGCCCACGTCGTGAGCACAGCTGGCGCGATCAATCCCAACTCTAAACGACTTTTGACCGAACTCGAAGCCGCCAATCCAACCGGCGCCCCTCTAGCAGGTGCGTATGTCCAGACAACGCTAGATATTCCCATCGATGGGCGCGGCGTCCTCGTCCCGGCAATGAGTTTGCTTTTTCAAGGCTCACAACCGGCTGTGGCTATCGTTGGCCAGGATGGCAAGGTCAAAGTCAGCAAGATCAACATCGTTCGCGACTTAGGGACACGCCAGCAGGTTAGTGACGGCCTCTCTACTTCGGATCAGATTATTCTTAACCCACCGCCAGGACTAGCGACAGGAATGCACGTCACGGTCGTGAAGACCAGTGAGTTGGTGGAAACGGATTGAGCAGTCCAAGGAGTTCAGGAGTTACAGGAGTTCAGAATGCACCAATACCACAGCGTAAGACCAAGCAGTCTTCGGTACTACAAGACTCCACTACTCCAGCATTCTTTGCCACTGCCCGCCTTCTAGCCAACCCGGCGAGTTCCAATTCCTGAACTCCTCGAACTCTTGCACTCCTGAACTCCTTTTCCTACCATGTGGATCGTTAACTTAGCGCTACGACGGCCTTACACTTTCATTGTTCTGGCCATTTTTATTTTAATCGCCGGAGTTCTTTCCATCGTAAGCACTCCCAAGGACATTTTCCCATCGATTAACATACCGGTTATCTCGGTCATCTGGAACTACACCGGTATGGCACCGACGGATATCGCGGATCATCTCACAACGCCCTACGAACGAGTCCTAACTACGACCGTCGATAACATCGAACACATTGAATCGGAATCGTTATACGGGATCGCGGTGGTTAAGATCTTTCTGCAACCGAACGCCAGCGTTTCGACGGGCATCGCGCAGGTTACCTCGGTTTCGCAAGCAGTCCTGAAACAGCTCCCCACAGCAACGACGCCACCTTTGGTAATCAGTTACAGTGCCACGAACGTTCCGGTTCTTATGGTCGGTTTGAGCGGCCTATCCGAGCAACAACTCAATGACTTGGGATTAAACTTTGTCCGGCCACAGCTCATCACGGTTCCGGGCGTGGGGATCCCCTATCCCTACGGCGGCAAGCAGCGAACCGTGCAAATCGATCTCAATTATAAGGCATTACAAGGGTACGGACTGACCCCTTTTGACGTGGTAAACACAATCAACGCCCAGAATCTGATATTGCCTTCCGGAACTGAGAAAATTGGCCGGTTCGAATACCAGGTTGGCGTAAATGCCAGTCCGCCGACATTCGAACAATTGAACGCGATCCCGATTAAGACTTTGCCCAACGGGACTACGATTTACATGCGGGATGTTGCCCATGTTTACAATGGATCGATTCCACAAACTAACATTGTTCGTTTTAACGGAAAACGGGCCACGCTGCTGACCATTCAAAAGACCGGAGACGCATCGACACTTGATATCGTACAAGGGATCAAGGACAAGGTGCCGTTTCTCAAGCGGATAACTCCGCCGCAACTGAATATTTCGATGCTTTTTGACCAATCGATTTTCGTTACGGCTGCGATCGAAGGCGTGGTGCGGGAAACTGTGATCGCGGCGTGTCTGACCGCCATCATGATCCTGGTCTTTCTGGGCGATTGGAAAAGCACGTTGATCATCGCGGTCTCGATTCCCTTGGCCATTCTCAGCTCGATTGCCGTTTTGAGTGCACTGGGGCAAACGATTAACATCATGACTCTGGGAGGCCTGGCGTTGGCTGTTGGTATCCTGGTAGACGACGCCACAGTAACAATCGAAAACATCGATAGATACCTGGCCGAAGGGAAACCGACCTTGGAAGCGATCCGCGAAGGGGCAGCCCAGATTGCCGTGCCCGCACTGGTCTCGACGATGTGTATCTGTATCGTTTTTGTTCCCATCTTTTTCCTGTCGGGAGTCGCCAAATACCTATTCGGACCGTTGGCAGAGGCGGTGATTTTTGCGATGATCGCCTCTTACATCCTATCGCGAACCCTGATTCCCACATTGGCGATGTATTGGATGAAAACCCACGATGCGAGTGGCAATCAGCCGGGTAAAAAGCGGTTCGCACTATTCAGTTGGTTCTCCGGTTTTCACCAATGGTTCAATAATCGATTCGAAAAGTTCAGAGAAAGTTATCGGGATCTGCTGAGTCTTGGTCTACGGAATCCCGGCAGGCTGGTCATAATCGTGCTGGGATTTGCAGTCGCCTCGAGTGTTCTATTTCCGTTTCTTGGCCAAAACTTCTTTCCGTCCGTTGATACGGGTCAATTTGACATGCACGTCCGAACCAGAGCCGGTACTCGCATCGAAGAGACCGCTGGCACGGTGGATCAGATCGAACAGATGATTCGGAACGTCATTCCAGCTGACCAGATGAAATTGATCGTCGACAATATGGGTATCCCATACAGCGGTATCAATACGTCGTACAACAATACCGGAACGATGAGCCCGGCCGACGCCGATATTCTGGTCTCACTCAATGAAAATCATGGTCCAACCGACCACTACATTCAGGCCATCCGAGCTCGAATGCCGCATGATTTTCCGGATGTAACCGTTTGGTTTCCGCCGGCCGATATTGTTTCCCAAACACTCAATTTCGGATTACCGGCTCCCATCGACATTCAGGTAACCGGGGCAAATCTGGCGGCAAATTACGAATTTGCGAGCAACCTCATGACCCAGATCCGTCACATTCCAGGGGCGGTCGACTTCCGAATCCAAGAGCCGAACAATGCGCTGCAATTGAACGTTAACATCGATCGAAACATGGCGTCAGTTCTTGGGATCAGCGCACAAGCGGTAACCCAGAGCGTACTGGGCGCACTATCCGGATCAGAACAGACCTCGCCCAACTTCTGGGTCGATCCAAAAAATCGAGTCAGTTACCAGATCAACGCCCAAGTTCCCCAGTTTGACTTGCATTCGCTGGACGACTTGCGAAATCTTCCAATTCTTGGCGGTGCCGGCCAGGGTCAGATTCTAGCCAACGTTGCTTCAATTACCCGCGGCACAACATCGCCGGTCGAGGATCACTACAATATCCTACCGGTAATAAACATTTACGGGGCGGCCGATGGCAAAGATTTGGGCTATGTCGGGGACCAGATACAGAAACTGGTCGATGCTTCTCAGAAAAGTCTGCCCAGCGGTAGTTTTATCGGCGTTCGCGGGCAAATAAGTACCATGTACCGTTCCTACACCGGGCTGTATCTCGGGTTGGCGTTTTCTATGGTGCTGGTTTACCTACTGATGGTCGTCAATTTCCAGTCTTGGACGCAGCCGTTTATCATCATTACGGCGTTACCCTGCGCGCTTGCTGGGATCATCTGGATGCTTTTTGTAACGGGTACGACGCTGAGTGTGCCGGCGCTCATGGGTGCAATCATGTGTATGGGAGTAGCCACTGCTAACAGCGTTTTGGTTGTGACCTTCGCCAATGAGTTGTTCGAGCAATACAAGGACCCTTATCGAGCGGCGCTTGAAGCCGGCTATGTCCGGATTCGGCCCGTGCTGATGACGGCGTTAGCCATGATCATCGGTATGGTGCCGATGGCGTTGGGCCTGGGAGAAGGCGGCGAGCAAAACGCACCCTTGGGTCGAGCCGTTATCGGAGGGCTGATATTCGCCACTGCGGCCACATTGTTCTTTGTGCCGACCGTATTCATGCTAGTTAGCAAGATGAAACGCGTTGAGACGAGCGAATCTTCGCCTGAACCCGCCGGCACCGGGGCGTGAGGCCGTGAGAAGTGAGACGTGATTAGTGAGAGGTGAGAGGTGAGAGGTGAAGGTCCGATGAAAAAAGATTTTTCCCATCTGCTACGCGGGATTAGCTTATGACCAGTGCTGAATCAGAAACGGTGACCGCAGTGAAAATGTCCTCTAACTCTCCGTCTGACGTCATAACAATAATGATCGTCGATGATCATCCGGTGGTTCGTGAAGGATTAGCGGCGATCTTCAAATCGCAGAAGGACATAAAAATCGTGGCGGAGGCCGGAGACGGCGATGAAGCCTGCAAGCTTTACGGCCAGCTTTCACCGGACGTCGTTCTGCTCGATTTGCGGATGCCGAACAAAGACGGGCTCCACACGATCACAGAGCTGATGACGCGGAATCCTCCAAAGCCGCGCATCATCGTGATGACAACGTACGAGAGCGAAGAAGATATCCGCCGAACTCTAAAGGCAGGAGCGAAAGGATTTCTAGCAAAAGGGACAGCACCTCAGGAGATTCGTGATGCCGTACGCAAAGTAGCCAAGGGTGAGTCTTTGCTGCCTCCGTCAATTGCTTCCAAGTTGGCCGAATCAATGGCGCATCCCGAATTGTCCGAACGGGAGCTCCAGGTTCTTCAGTATATGGCGAACGGCAGGAGCAACAAAGAAATTGGGCAAGTTCTCTATATCAGCGAGAACACCGTGAAAGCCCATGTTAAGTCGATCCTGGCCAAGTTAGATGCCATGGGCCGCACCGAAGCAATCGCGATCGCCATTAAGCGTGGGCTGATTGTGACGCAGGCGTAGCGGACCAGAGAGGTGAAAGGTGATTGGTGATTAGTGATTAGTGATTGGGGGGGACGACGCCTCTGGCACCAATCACCAATCACCAATCACCTTTCACCTCTCACTTCTCACTTCTCACCTCCCAGCGCCCCATCCCCCATTCGGGTAGGTAACAAACGCTCTTTACGATCATAGCTGCCGCCATCCCAGGCTGTTAGCGTTGAGAAACAAAACCAGGAGGCTAGACAGTGAGAGGGTTCGTAAATCGTTGGCGGATTTTCTGGAAGGATTTCAACTGTAAAGAAGACTGGAAGTTTCCAGAATTACCTCTGGTTCAGCTACAGCAGTCTTTAGATGTCGCCTGCTCCACTGTGAATCGCAGTGAATGCGTTCGTGCGGAATGGATGTGATCACGAAAACCAAAGCTGATCCTCGGGGAGGGTGGCCTGGGATACGCCATCCTTGTTTTTGTAGCGTTACTGCTTTTACTGATCCCTAAGGTCGGTGTCTTTCTGACCATAGCCTGGTGCATTACTATGCTGGGCGCCATCGCCCGAGATGTCGTGCATTCCGTTCGGTGGAGGCGCGACTATGAGGTGAGCATAACGCGGATTATGCGCAGCCACCGGAACTTGAGATAACAACAGGTAAGGAAAGAACAGCTAGGCCGGAAAGACAGGTTAAACAGGAAGGTCACAAAGGCCACAAAGATAGATTGTAAAATATGAGGTATCGACCATTAGGAAAATCAGGAATTGAAGCGTCCGTCGTCGGGTTTGGCGCTTGGGCAATCGGCGGGTGGATGTGGGGTGGCACGAAGAAGAACGATCCGGAAGGCGCTATCCACGCCGCGATCGATCACGGCATCAACCTCGTTGATACCGCGCCTATGTACGGGTACGGCCACTCCGAAGAACTCGTTGGCGAGGCCCTGAAAGGGATTCGCGATCAGGTCGTGCTGGCAACTAAATGCGGCATGGTTTGGTACAAGAAAGAGGGAGATAAGTTCTTCGATGCAAGTGATACGGGTGAAGCCGAGACCGACGCCGATAAGAAGTACGAGGT
>JAFAHI010000681.1 GCA_019237325.1 Verrucomicrobiota bacterium
GACGAAGATCAAGGACCGGTAGAAAAAGCAGCAAGCGCAACCAAAACAGCTGCGAAGGAGACGGCCGAGACAATTAAACACGGCGCAAAAGCCACTGGGAGTGTGATTGTCCGTGGAGCGAAAGCGACGGAACGAACTATCGATAAAGTAGAACCCGGAAACAAGCGAGAAGCTGGAGCAACTCCGACACATGTTCACCACAGAACCACACATAGGTCGGCCGCGGCGAAAGCATCGCCAAGCGCTAAAGAAAGTCCGACAGGGCGAGAGTCCCCTACTGCAAGCCCGGAGCTAAACCAGGCTACGCGACCTTCTCCGACGGCAAGCCCTGAAGTGAATCAGAATCCGACACCCGAAACCTCTCCTAGCCCGTCTGCGACGCCTTAGGGAAGACAGAGAAGGATCCGCTCACGAGCCGGCTGGCGAGCAGACGGCGAGGCGCACTTTCCAGGCAGGTTGGTTAGATTTGAGCTCGTTCGCGACCCTTAGCTGTAGGGCGGCAGGGCCGAGAACAATAACCCGGTTTTGATCGGGGATAGGAGGCGCTTCAGCAAGCAGGTTTTCAAGGGTCCCGCCAGGCCGGGGTGCTCAGGTGAACGCCGGCACAGCTTCTGGCTTAGCATTGAAAACGATCCCAGAACACCGATAGAACCGTCTTTCTCCCAGGTGTCAGTATAGCGGGTAGCTTCTCAAGCGCGCTCTAATCGTATTTTAGAGCGGTTTTTCCGATGGAGTTGCTGCCATCTCGGGCAGGTAGCTGGCTATCCTCTTCTATTCCTCAAGCAGCGCACCCCCAAAGACCGACCTCGAATAAAAGCCGGCGTGATCGAGCCGCCAGAGACGCCATCGGTTCTTATCTCCTTCTTCCTCAATTGCAGGTGGATCAATAAATGCGTTCGGCCTTCCTCCCGCCTCCGACGAGCCCTCAGCGCGGCGGGCCGTCCTCGAATTGGTAGGAAGGAACTCAACCTTGGAGAGCAAGCGCAACGCCCGAGGGTTGATCCATGCCGAATTTGATGACCGTGAAGAAACGGTCGGGCTTGTCGTTTGAGACGAGAGTTAATCGAGTTCCGTCGGGTAAAGCTTTTGCCAAAGGCGACGGTGCGCATCTGAGTGATGTAGTCCAACACTCCAATACTCCGTTACTCCATCACTCTAGCTTCCCTATTCCTCGACGAGCGCTCCCTCAAAGATCGACCTAGATGTCCTGTCCCGTAAGTAACATGGCTTTCGTTGCGATCAAAATAGGCCGCCGGCAAGGCGCGAGGAGCGGAGCTATCTGAATCGATACGTGACCGATCCCGCGGCTGCGGGACAGCCGCCGGCCCATTTTCATCGCAACCCTCCGTGCCGTGGTCAGTAGGCCGTTTTTCCGCGTGTTCGCTCCTTACGTATCAATTCAGATATGCTCGTCGCTCGCGCCTTTAAAAACAGCCAACCGACCGACGGCGAAAGCCGTGTTATTTACGGGACGGGACATCCGGCCGCCAGAGGCACCATCGGTTTTCGTCCTCTTCCTCAATTGGAAGATGAACCAGCAAATGAGTTCTGCCTTGCTCCCGCCTCGGGCAAAGCTTGTCACGCCGCAGGCCCCGCGGACGCGGAGCTTCGGCGCGGCAGGCCGTCTTCGACCTGGTGGTACAAACGCTTTCTTGGAGTGCGAGTGCAACGCCCGAGGTTTTATCCGATGCACGATCCAGACACTGCTATTCCACGAATATTTTCGTATCAGATTCTAGGTATGCAAAATCCGGAACAGCGTCTTGCAGTGTAATCAGGATCGACCCCGGAAACACTCCCTTGCTTACATCTTTAATAGTGACATTGTTGCCGTTCGCGTCCTGAACCCGATCTCCCGGCTGTAGCTTGTCCGCTCTCACCCAGTTTCGTCGCTTATTCATTCTTTCTTCTGGCCTTCGGTGAGCATTTGTCACCGTCGGGCGCCGGTTGTACCTATCAATATGGCGACCTACATTATCCTGAGTCACATTGCCCCGGATGCAATTAAGGATCCTAAGGACCTAAAGGATTTGGCCGAAACTGTCGCGAAGGAAATTAAAGAACAATGTCCCGGTGTTAAATGGAAAGATAGCTTTGCCACCATGGGACGTTTC
>JAFAHI010000054.1 GCA_019237325.1 Verrucomicrobiota bacterium
CCAAAACAGAAGTGTCATGCACAGTGACGACCTGCTGGCTTACGCCGAGCGGGCCTGTGTTGCCTGGGCTCCATAGAAGCCGATTCTTGAGCTGCGTAGGCAGATAGAACTGTTCCCAGATATGCCCCTTGATTCCTTGCAGAGCCCGTCGTGGCCGCACTGAACCTAACTCTGCCGGCAGGTGCGGTAGGAGGCTCATCAGGTATCTTTGGACACCAGTAATGTGGTATCCCAGGGTTCGCAGGTTAACACACGTTTCCAAGATTAGATCCTTCGTTATCGTCCTCGTCGTCGTCCTCGACTTCGGTCACGCGGAGTAATGGAGTGACGGAGTATTGGAGTGTTGGATTTCTGCAGAGCCCCTAAGGATCTTTGCAACAACCTGAGTGCACCGCGTTATTCAAACGCGCCCCGTATTGCAACACTCCAGAACTCCACTACTCCACCACTCTGTTCCCGTGCCTTACCGCACAATCAAAAGCTGCGGGACGGCAGAGAGCGAGACCGGTACCGAAATGCGGCGGTCTCGGTTAGATACATTTTGCGATACCTTATCCGAGATCTCGGTCTGATTGTCAGATAGAAGATCGTAGAGAAAAACATGCCGAGCTTCGCCGGTTACCGGCACCGCGATGGTTGCATTCGTGGGTTTTGCATTTGGATCCAACTGCTTCACATCCCAAAAAGCGACTACGGTTGTTGCTCCGTCTGAGCTCGAGGAGGTGTAGCATCGACTCCCGAGCTGGCCCGCTTTAACGGCGGGATCAACCTCGAGCGTGGCCTGTTTCGCCCGGGCGGCTGGACTCATTCCAGCAAGGGCTTTGGTAACCCTTTGCAGAGCGAAATAAGCCGGCTTCGCTGAAAGATCATTATGAATCAGGCCGAAATTTTGTTCGTGCGAATAAGCATCAGCTCCGTCGTCCTTGAAGTCGTAAGCAAAGGTGTGTTCGACGCCGGTGGCTTCGCTCTCCAAGAGGCGTCGGAGGATATAGACCGCTTGAGTTTCCTCGGACATTACCGGCGCGCCGGATTTTGATCGTTCGGTCGAATAACCCCACTCGGTGTCCCAAAGTTTTTCCGTGGCGCCATATTTTTTTGCTTGGGCCCGGAACATTGAGACCTGGGAGGCAAAGGTGCCGTTGCCATCAGCGGTAGCGATCCCGTCGCGAAGAAGATAGTAGGGATTATTTGCGTATGGCACAACTTCGGGGATATCCCGGCCATATGGGTGGTCGGTAAGACCATCGACTTGTGGAACCAGGCCGAGTGCAATCATCCGGAAACTGGCGGGCGGCGGAGCTCCCAGGCCAATGACCATCATTTTCGCGTCGGTGCTCTTGATCTCCTTGGCCGCTGCGTTCAGAATCTGCACGTATTTCTGCAGATAAGGTGAGACCGAACCGTTGCGTTCGTTGCCATTCCACTGTCCGCCGTAAGTATCCCGAAATCCGAAATTGTTCGGCTCATTCAGAACCTCGATCGCCTGAACCTCGTTAGCGAGTTCGTGGGCGAGCCAACCTGCTGCTTTAGCGTAAGCAGCCGTGTCGTAATGGTCCGCGTATGCACCATTACCGTAGGCGAGGATCAGGTCTATTTTAAGGCCAGCGGTTCGCGCGGCTTGTATCCAAGACTTGGTTTCTGCTGGGATGTGATAGTTACCGGGGGTAGGTTCTAAGGAGGACCAATTAAAATCATCACGAATCCACCCAACCCCCGACTTCGCAATAAGCGGTATGACCAGTTCCGGCGACCAATTCTGTGAGAAATGAGTGCACACACCCACCCGATCATCCCGGATCGTTTCGTCGGCATGGAGAGTCAGTGGCAGCGTTAAGAAAACGATTAAACAGGTTATCGTTACGCTTGCGTCACGTATTAACCGATTTTTGAGGATCAGTGACGGCATAGACTTGTGAACGGCCTTTATTGTTCCGGGTTTACTCGGTCTCTGAGTCACGCTTCCCTGGCTTGGGCGAAGATTCGCCGAGGAGGCAACTCCTTCCAGTCTGCACCAGCTAACCTTTGTCTCTGCTTCTGTTGATCGAGCCGCCAGTAAGCCAGGCCCAGAAACATCCACGTCGTTGGCAAGAAAAACTCAGACACATTTATCCAATACAGAAAGAAAATCGTTGCGAGTCCCACTTTTAAGGCAAGACCATCGTTATCTGATCGTAAGAAAATTGCTGGCTTGAGAAATCCATAACAGTAGACCGCGAGGCCGATCCAACCGGTGTTAATTAGAACGGTAGTAAAGACCGATCCGTAATAATAGCCAAACCCGATTCCAAACAGGCGGTTCATGAATGTGAAGGTTTTTAACGTTTCAACCATCGCTTCGTTGGCTGCCTGATGCAGATCGCCGGAGTCATTCTCGCCGTTCACCTTGCTAGTAAAGATCGAGTCAAAGGTATCAGGGTAAGCATAGTAGAGCGCCGCCAATGCTCCCACAAATAAAAGCAGAGTGAGGATGATCGGTAAGTTGAATTTCCTTTTCAGTAAGCAGCAAAGGAGCAATCCAAAAGCTAATCCTGAATATGTCGAAGTCGAGGTGGAGAATACGGCGCAAAAGAGCAGCGCGGCTGAGAGCAATGTCCGCCTGTATTCTAAAGCGAGCAATAAGTAGGGGACTACTGCCGCTGACAGAAAAGAAGGTTCCCCAAAAGTCGACTTTATGCGTAGCAAATTGAGAGGTCCAAACTGGATCGATTGGGACCAACTTCCGGTGTGGAGATCCTCTCCGTAGGTCCGATTCTGAAGGAAATCACCGGGTTGCTGGAATACGAGGAAGAAAAGCCACTCGTAAATCCCATAGATCGCCAGAAACCAGCCACCCCACAGGACATAACGCATCCATTCGGCTCGGAAAAAGAAACGAAAAAACAAGGCGATACAAAGGCAGGCAGCTAGATACAATGTTTGCGTGAAGAGCACCGAGCGAAGCACTACCCGGGTATCGCTCGGGTTATTCAAGAACAGATTACCGAAGTCATGCCTATTCGAGACAAGGTGTCCGAGCTGACTACCGCACAGTAACAGAAGCCAGATCGCGGCCACAGCTATGGCTATGCTCATGTAATGCCTACGCTGGGTACAGGGTTGGCCGCCGTCGCGAGCCAGAATCACAAAGCCAACGGAGATAAAACCCAGAACATAGGCGGGTATTGTCCCCTGCGCGGAGCGGATGACCAAAAACGAGGTCAGCGGCATCAACACGCACCAAAGCGCCACAAACCAATCCGGAATGCCTTTCATCAGATTGAAATACGCCTCGACGAATCTTGCAGGGATTTTGTAAGGGGCACTACACCCTCTTCTCTTTGCACCTTTGCGCCCTCGATTTCAGCCTGCGTCGCGTCTCGGCGACTACGGAGCAGTCTTAGCAATTCTTCATGATCGCCTCGCTGGCCAAAGCTAGCGAAATAGGTCCGGCTCTCGCGTGCGGCGGCGCGCCTGGACTCTTCCTGATTCAGGATGCGGCCCATCACGCGTCGTTCGATGGGGAACACGCAGCCTTCATAACCAGGTGGAAGACCCGCCAAAGAAGACTGTGATGCAAAGACAGGTTTACCTTTGGCCAAAGCGTCCACGATTTTAATTTTTAAACCCGTTCCAACGACGGGTGAGAGAGCCGCTTTGGAGCGCCGATAGATTTGGTCGATATCGTCCACAAAACCCAGAAGCGAGAGACTGGGATAGCGGCCCGCGATCTGAGTCACCGCTGTGTGCTGGCAAACTTTGCCGCACACAGCAATACGGTATTTCCAGAGCCAGGGTCCGTGCTCACGGAGAAAACCAACCAGGCCGTCGACGTTCAAGACATTGTCAGAACCGACGAAAATGAGGTCATAAAGAAAATCCTCTGCGTCCGCCGTCTCGAGCTCCTGGAGTTTGGTATCCTGATCGAATTCTGGGATATATAGCACCTTCGCGTGATCGACGAGCATCCTAAAAAAGTGGGCTTCGGTCGGTGAGATGGCGATCACTCCTGGCGCTGTGCTCAGGAGGCCTATCTCGCTTCGAAACTTCGAAATGGATCTTATAGCGGTTGCTGGTTTGTGAGCTTGGAAACGGTAGTTGATAAACTTGATATCATGAGTCTCAACCACGAATTGTTGGTGGAGAATACCGTTCAGCTGAGTAAGTCCATCCACGTAGTTGATGATTAGCGCGGCGCTCGGATGCTCCTTCAACAACGATGCATAGGCCGGGGCGGCCCCCGGAAGGCTAATCCTAATAATCTGTCTCGCCAAAGACGGTAGAAACATGGCGAGCGTATTCTTAAGCCGTGTCATCGCGACCAGCGCAGCCGTGCGGTCTTCAAGAATTAGCTGTGCTCTAGGATATTCTGCAGCAAATCTTTGCACCAGGTCATTCGTCCAGGGGCACGTTGGATGGTTCCGAAAGCTGTAGACAATCACCCGTTGGAAATGGCGCAATAGGAACCGCAGGAAGGAGTCCGCCCGAGCATGCGCACCATTCAATCTCTGCATGAAGGTGCCGTTGAAATAAAAAATAACGTCTTGAGGTCGCATGTCTACGCGTCCACTAAATGGCCGAAATACCTACTCGAGCGCTAGAACAGCGTCCTCGAGTGACTGATTCATGCCAGTGGAGATGCCAGAGGAACGCCAATATTCTTCACCGTGGCAGTTACCGCATCCGCCGGAGAATTCCCTTCCGCAACCGCCTCGTAAATTGCCAACATCTGTCTTGCAACGCGGTCCCAACTAAAATCAAGGGACTTTAGTCGCGCACTTTTTCGACGCGACCTGGCTATTTCGGGATTATTAGAGAGTTGCTCGACTAGTTCTACTATACCAAAGACCTCGCCTTTATCGAAAAGCCAGCCACAGTTGTCGTCGACATAGTCAGGCATGCCGCCAACCGAATTCGTGATCACAGGTGTCCCGCACGCGAGCGCTTCCAGAACTGCATTGTTCGCGGTTGTGTCAACCACAGGAATCAGGAGTGCGTCGGCTTCCCGGTACAGCCTTATTAACTCTTCTTCCGATATTCCTGCCTGCAGGTGGATATTTCTACACCCGGTAAAGACCGCCCACAGGTCTTTCTTCAAAACTACGTCGATTCGGACGGGAAGCCGGCGGATCTGGCATTGGTCGATGATACGGTGTGAGGCTTCCCAATCTCGCATGTGGTGACCTACCATTAGCAGTCGTAGATTCGAAGCCTGTGGCTTATCCTTACCCGGACAGAATGTGTGGGTGTCAACGCCGTGCGGCACATAAACCACCTTGTCTGAACCGAGCCAGGACTGGAAATCGCTGAGCTGGCTGCGCGATACTACTACAGCTGCGTTAATTCCTGCTGTGAGGTGTTTCTGCGATCTTTCGAAGCGGTCGACCACGCGGGCGGGTGGCAGGTGAAACGAAGCAACCAGAGGTGATGGCAATAGCCGGCGCGAACGAAGAAGCAAATCCAGTTGCTCATCACCGTACAACACGTGCACAACGTCAGGTTTTTGGATCCAAGATCTGGCGAGCAAACTCAATTCGGCCAGAAAGTCCTCGTATCCGTAATCCATTAAATGAGCCTTGGGTTCAGACACCTTAAGCCACAATTGTCTTAAAGCGCGGGGTAAGAATCCAGACCACTCAGTGCGTTGAAGAACCTTAGCTCCGGTCTCTCGCGCTAGGCGGTCGTAACCACCAGATGCGGTGTGATGCTGCCAATGCTTTGCTAGACATAGAACTTGCATATTTTCAGAGCAGATACCTTTAAACGATCGGCTAGACCGGCCCATGATCTGATAGGATTGGCTGCGCCGGCGGACAATTATATAGGAGCTTTTGCCCACCTATGAAGCTGTGGAGCTCGGTTCCGAGTGCAGATTACCAGTAACAATTGTTATGATGCCGGTTGTGTAAAGCCGCGAGGCAATCTAATTTTCTTTCCAGATGTTAGATTACTCGTCAAGGTTGTTCGAGATTTTAAAACGCGTTGGTGTCCATCTAGTTCGCCCCTAAATTTAGCCAGAGTCAGTTCAAAGCCAACTGGACAGCCTGATGCCATATAACGGATCCGATGGAAAAGATACTTTAGTTTCAGGATTCGAAGTCTTCCGAGCGAAAGGTTACTGTCATCGAATTTGTAGAGCGACGAGAGAACAACTGCTGACTCGGCTCTAGCTGCGATTAAACGGCTCATGTACTGTCGAGTCGTACGTCTTTCCGGAATGAGATGAGTAATCTTTAACTCTGTGAAAGAAGCGGTCCCCAACCCGAGTTCGCAAGTCAGCATCGCGATATCCGAGTCTCCACAGGAAGCCAGTGACTCTCCCGATCTATCCAAAGATCGGCGGACATTGTCATTTTGACAGAGGCTTGCGTATCGGAAAGCTACCGTCCTACGCAGGCACATGCCTAATCCAAATGGTAGGGACTTGTTAAATCCAGGGATATTAGCCCACAAATCGCGATCGAGGCGCCGGATTGCGAGTGCATCGTCCCAAGGTTCCAGCCATTCTGGTGGGCGCTTCTCATATTCGGGTTTAATACAACCAGCCCCCCAGCAACCGAGGTCTGGACGAGACTCGCCGATGCGTATTGCCTTCTCGAGATACGAAGGTTCCAAAATACTGTCATCATCGACAAAAACCAGCAATTGCAGTTGCGTCTCCTGAATTCCACGGAGGCGCGCCGGAGTAAGGCCAAGAACTTCCTCTTTAACGTGACGAGCATTTGGATGCCAGGTTAGGCTGATAGAGTCAGCAACCGGCGAACGCGACGCGTTATCAATCAGAAGGAGCTCCCACTCTGTCGTTGGCAACGTCTGTGCGCGCAGCGCTTCCAGCGTGCGAGAAAGATAGTCTAGTCTGGGATTATGCGTGCAGATAACAGCGCTAAGTTTCATTGCTTTGAATCAAGTAAAACGAATACATTTTCGTCGCAGCTCTCCTGCTGAAACTGAAGTCGGCATAACTCGAGCTAAACCGTCTTACTGCAGCCCGCCACACCCTTGCCGACGCAACGCTTTTTGGGAGTGCGTGATGCTAGTGAGTCAATCGCCAAAAAGTAGTCGCTTGGCTTTCCGAACCAAACGACTCGCAACCTGAGGGCGCAAGCTGATGGAACCGGTATCTATATTCCAAGGCTGCATGTGCCAGGCAACATCATGGACGCAGGGACGCGTCTTTTGGAATACGACCGTCTTACCAGCAAAGTCTCTTACCACATTCCAGGCAGGGTCAGCCGCCATGAAATCGCGGAGCACCCCGACAGAGCGCATTTGCGCATCGTCAATGATCATCAGGCCACCTTGCTTCAGTCGGTCGGCAGTGTAGAACCAGTCTACCATCGGCCAGGGGAAGGCGTGTTTACCGTCAAGAAGAATAAGGTCAAGATCGGCCAGTTGGCACCGAGGCAAATACTTCTCTGATGGTTCGCAAATGAAGCTAACAGAACCGAGGCTGATACTATTGTCTACCGCGTAGTTACGGATAGAAATAATCTCGGATTCGCTTGGAGTCACGGCGATATGTTGGGCTGTCCGAACCGCAAAAATCAGAGTGCTAAGGCCGGCACCGGTTTCTAGGGTTTTGCTACTTGCGGAAACAGAATCCGCTAGAAATTGAAGGACTTCCGGCGCGACGGCATAGCAGGTGGCGCCACCGGCTGCGAACTGCTCAGCTATCCGTGACGCCAGACGACTTTCGTTCGGCTCAAATGCGCGGTCGATTTCGGTCTCGCTGCGATGGAAGGTCGGCCGATCGGCTAAAAGTTTTTCAATAGTGGTCATCTTTCCAAGATTTCTCACCCTCTGAAAGAACTGCGTTCATTTGCAGCGAAAAATTTTTCCAGCTCAAATGTTCAACGGAGGCCCGGATATCCGCTTCCAAGGCAAAAGCTTTCTCAATCAAGTCACAGACGATTTCGACTGGGCTGCCGACATCAAATAAGAATCCGTTGCGACCATGTTCTATCACATCAGGAGCGAAGCCAGTCCGGCTAGCAACGGGTACGATGTTGGACATCATCGCTTCGATCAACGGTATTGGTCCACCTTCCAGGATGCTGGCGGAAACAAACACGCTTACCTTTTCATAGTGTCGCGGGTATTCCGAGTAAGGCGCTTCCACATAAGAAAAGTTCGGCGATTCAATGAGTTCCGAGAAAAGAGGATACCGCTTCCAATCCCGTCCGAGCAGAATAAAATTCCGGTTAGGCAGGCTTTTAACTAGCTTCAAAATAAGGTCTGGATTCTTTCGTTCGTAGGCAGCGGTATTTCGTTCATAGTAAGCGGTACAGAATCCGACCAGCCCGTCCGGTGAGCGCGGATGAGGCCGGAAGAAGTCCGGATCGGCGGCACCGAGAACGTACGTTAGCTTCTCGCGTTCAATGCCTTTCTTGGCTAACACACCGACAAATAACGAAGAAGCCGAAATTACCTTAGTAGCTTGTTTCAAGGCAAAAACTAACTCTTTCTCTGACAACACGTCTTCTGGATGCGTATACCATATAAATTTACGACGAAACCAAGTCGACGGGCTCGCCTTAAGGCACCTTACAAGGAAACGAAAGTCCGCGAAGAAGTAAGCCTTTGCGTCTGGGAGTTGCACTGGGCGTGAGAAGAACGGCAACCGATCCCCGGTGTAAAATTTTCCATAGTAGAAGCCAACCTTCTGAGAAGAACAACTAGCAATCTCCCGACAGATCGCCCCCAGGATCCATTTTTCATCAAGTTCATCTAAAACAAATACAAGATCAAACGACGGCTGACGCGATCGTCTCAGAATGCGGAGGAAACAGCCCAGCGACCACGAACAAAAAAACGGGAGCCAGAAAAAGGACCGCCGAAGCTGTCGCCTGCCCGGGGCCGGGATAATCTTATAGGTAGTCTGGCAGAGAGAATAGAGGATCCGCATGTGACACAAGCTAAAAACAATCTCGCTTTACTGCTTTGGTTAATCGGAGAATCGAACTTGATGCGTTATAATTACCTCCTTAACGCCCAGTGTTCCTGAGACGCGAAGGAGCTCCTTGAGGGATAAGTTCCATGGCGGTTGATCTAGTTCGACCCCTCTTCCGCATCCTGCGCGCCAATCAAACCGAACGTCGGCGTTAGCCGGCTTATCGGGATTTGGTCTTCCACTGCGCTCGAGTGGTTGAGCTTCCGTCACATATACAAAGCGATACTTTCGCAACTTTGGCAATACACAGGCGATGTCTCGGTTGGAAAGATGCTGAAACACTTGACGTACCAAGCAAATGTCGCCGTCTGGAAGGTCTTCGCTCACGACATCGACATCCTCGAATTGCACGAAACTAGTGCCGTATCGCTGTCGGTTGTGCTCGACAATTTCCGGCACCACGTCGCAGCCCACATACTGCAGCCCCGGAAGCCGTTTAATTAGCCGAGCACCCACCGAAAAATCGCCACATCCGAGATCCACAATCTTCGGTTGGTCTCCACATTCGCTAAGGTGAGCCGAGATGACTGGTATCATGGCATCCACGTAAGCAGCAGCCGGGCCCCCGTGGGATCCGACCCCCGAGAAAAACCGCGAGTCGCCGTCGGTACCCCATTCTTGGTTTCGATAAATCGCCTGAAACGTTCTTCGCCGATGAATGCGGGCAAAATGACTCTGAGGAAGTAAGTGGGATAATATCGAAGCAACGTAGCGGATTAGGCTAAGCCCAAAAGCTCTCATCCTCTTAACCGTGGAATAACACCGTCTGGTAGCCGTACGTAACCGCGTGCCGAGGCGTCTAACCATTGCGGAACCTGCAGGGGAATGTGGTACTGTTTCGTCGATCATAGTATCGGATGCTGCCAAACGCCCAACCAACCTCGCATAGGGAAATTCTTTGGGCGAAAACGCGGACCAAAACAGAGGATGTGACCGGCGCGAGGGCGCCCGTGGAATCTAGCCTCTCGACTGCGAAACTACTCTCAGGAATGCAGGCCGCGCGTACGGCATCTGCAAAGTGCGCTGCGAATTTTTCATTCGAAATACCCTCGAAAACCGTCGCGTCGGCGGCGAAAATCTGCTTCGCTCGATTCCGATTTTATACCGAGGTTCATCGAGTAATTCTTGGGATCAAGCCGTAGATGAGTTATTGACGGGCTGCGGACGGAGCAACATGGAATGGACGCTCCGATGTTGCCTTTCTGCCCGCAGAAAGTCTGCAACGAGTTCGGCATCCTTGTTGGCGAAGACGATAATGTCATAGTACCAAAATTCTCGTGCTCGACCATCGATGTACTCGTGCAAGTCCTGAAGGAGATTCTCTTGGAGCAAGTCGGTGGCGAGCAGAAGTCGACCTAGGTTGTCGTAGAAAAGGACGTCGTGGTATCCCAGATCTGCTAAATAAGAAAAGATTCGCGAACCTTCTTCACCAACGGTGTGCATCGCTTCGCGATTATATTCAAAAAGAATTACGGGTTGATAAGTCCTCAGAGTCTCTCTCGCGCCGAAAAGGACCGCTATATCATAGCCCTCAGTATCGCATTTGATAAATCGCAAACGCGTTAGACCAGTCCACGAAAGTACCATCTTGTCCAATCGCTCGACGACGATCACTTCGCCTCCCTCCGATCTGACTAAGGTGTTATTTAAGCCCCGCTTTTGGATGGAAACGCTAACCTGACTACTGTTCTCCCCGAGGTAGCCGCCCTTGATCTCGACGCCCGAAAATTGCTGTACGTTCCGTGCCAGGTTTAGCAGCAAACTTTCATCTCCCTCAATGCAAAGCACCTCGCTGTCCGGCGAGGCGTCCTTGGCAATGGCCAGTGAGTCCCCACAATTAGCGCCAATATCGATCATAGCAATAGGGCCTTTTCTGGAAATAAGAGTAACCAACCGACGGATCACCGCGTTGTTTTCGGGTAGATCTCGATATGCTCGTATTAGTTCAGCGTTGTTAGTCTCCACGACGAAACGGCCAAAGCGAAGGGGCCCAGAGTAATCGGTTTGGGGATGAACTCGTTGGACTTGCAACCCGAAAATTCCAAAGATCTTTCTAGCGAGCGATTTCATCATAAATCTAGCGAGCGATTTCATGATAAAGGATTAGAATAGCCCTGCCTTTTGGATGTGCGTAGCCCCGATTAAAGCGTCCCAACGAATGAAATATTTTCCTGGTAGGGTTCAATCGCAAATCGTGTCTGCGGTATGCATGCTGCTCTAATTGTATCGGCGAATAGTTCGGCGGATGTTTCATTCGAGATAACCTCGAAAACTGCCGCCTCGGCAACGAAATCTTCTTCGCCCGATTCCGATTTTAATCCGAGGTTGAGCCAGTAATTACCGGGAGCAAGCCGTAGATGGGGTACGCACACGCGGACCTTGTATTGACCCGGCTCAAAGTAAGTGGACGAAACCTTTAATTCTGTTTGGACGCCTGCGATTTCAAAACCAGACGAGCCGAAAATTCCGCACGCAAAATGCAGGGCAGAAATTCTAGATTTGACAAGAACCACGCATTCGAAATCGAGGATCGATCCAAATGGATAGTTCCAAACTGCACCGTCTTCAGCACGGCAACCGATGTTCTGCAGGATAACCTTTTGGCGTGCCCAGCTTGGCCGGTGGTGTCTAAACAGAGATATTGTGCGACTGTCCGAATTCCGCTGCTGACTGTAGGCGCGGATAACGCCTACAGCAGGACCGATCTCCTGCACGGAACCTGCGTTTAACCAAATTACTCGACTACACAACCTCATAATGGAGTCCAAGTTATGGCTTACGAAAAGGATCGTGCGTCCGTCTTGTCCTGCAACGTCCTGCATCTTTCCAAGACATTTTTTTTGGAAAGCAGCATCACCGACCGCTAGCACTTCATCGACAATCAAAATTTCTGGCTCGAGATGGGCCGCGACCGCGAAAGCCAGCCGAACATACATACCGCTGCTGTAGCGTTTAACTGGAGTGTCCAAGAATCTTTCCACTTCAGCGAATGCCACGATTTCGTCGAACTTAGACTTGATCTCGGCCTGGCTCATGCCAAGAATCGCACCATTTAGATAAATGTTTTCGCGTCCGGTCAATTCCGGGTGAAATCCGGTGCCTACCTCAAGCAGACTGGCAATCCGGCCTTTGATACGAATTCTACCTTCGGTGGGGCTAGTTATCCTGCTGAGAATCTTAAGCAGGGTAGATTTACCTGCACCATTGCGTCCGATGATACCGACAACATCTCCTTTCTTGACCTCAAACGAGACGTTTCGGAGTGCCCAGAAAGTCTCTGTCAAATTGTGGGAGGTACTGACAGCACCGTCAGGATGCGATCCATTTGCGCCGTTCAAGTGTCGGATTTTTTTAGTAATGGCCCTTAGTGGTGCTGCCGCCTGCCGGCTAATTGCGTCACGAAACGTAGTGTAACCTCCATTGTTGCTACTATGGCTCAGGGTGTAGCGTTTAGCGACATTTTCGGCAGAGATAACGTTGTCAGACATAGCTAAAGAAAGGGATTGCTAACTGCAGAGGTTAGATTACATCGGCGAAGCTTATCTCCGTTTTTCGGAAGTACCAGGTGCCAATCAAGAGCAGAAGAAAAGTGATGAGCAGCGAAAGCGCAAAACCGGGCAGATAGAATGCACTAGTGCCTCCCCGACAAATCGCCCAACGAAATCCATCGATCACTCCAACGAGCGGATTCAAACTATACAGCAGTCGCCATTGTTCGGGAACGACGTCACTGCTGAATCCGACTGGAGAGATAAAAAGCCCGAATTGGGAAACGAATGGAAGAACATAGCGGAAATCCCGATACTTCACGGTGAGGGCGGCTAAGAACAAGCCAGGACCAAGGGCAGCCAGAAATGCAAGTAATGTAAAGAAAGGAAGGGTGAGCACTCGCCAGTCTGGCACGTAATGGAACCAGAGCAAGAGGACTACCATGAGCCCGGCTGAGATCGATAGATCCACCAGACTAGTAATCAGTGATCCGGCCGGAATGATCAGGCGCGGGAAATAGACTTTTGAGACCAGTCTCTCATTCAGAACCAGACTATTACTGGATTCCAACAGCGAGTTAGCAAAGAACTGCCAGGGTAACATGGCGGCAAGCACCAAGATCGGGTAAGGGATTCCGTTAGAAGGTAGTTTCGCGATCCGGCCAAACACGACGGTACAAATAAGCATGGCTAGAAAGGGACGCAGAACCGACCAGGCCACGCCGATGGCGGTCTGCTTATAACGGACACTGATGTCGCGCCAGGCAAGGATATAGAAGAGCTCCCGATACCGCCAAAGGTCAGTCCAATAATTCTTCTCGGTTCGGCCGGGTTCAATCACGAGGTCTTGCATAGATTAGATAGGGTTCGCTTGGGTAGTTTCGAACTGGGAGGAGTGCCGAGGAGTGAGCGGTAAGCAGTAAGCGGTAAGCAGCGTGTCAGTAGTCAATAAAACGGTGAAAAATAATCGCGACCTCTATCCCAGTGAGTTAAAACTGCTGACCCGCTCCATGCTTACCGCTTACTGCTTACTGCTCAATTCGGCCGTGCCATTATGCCAGCGGCAATACGTCGTCGACGCTCGCTTCCGCGTGAAGCGTGCGGCCCATCCACTCGACTAGAATTTCCAGACGCTCCTTCGCAGGAATAAGCCGGGTCACTACGGCTTCCAAACCCAAGAAGGGGCCGCGAGCTACCTGGACCGTGCGTCCCGGCTCAAGCTCCGGATTGATCTCGATCACTTCACCGCCTGCCGTCTGGCTTCTGATTTCATGGATCAGCAGCTCTGGCAACATCGCAAGTCGCTCCCCAAATTGGACGAAACCGCTAACCGCTGGTCCCTGCCTGATCCGGCGGTTGAAATTCGCATAGTCGAAACGGGCAAAGAGATATCCTGGAAACATGGCTTCGATAAACCAGACAGGTCCCCGATTGGTTAACCTCCTAAACCGCAGCCGGGGACAGAAAACCTCCACGTCTGAGATCTTTCGGAGGCAGGCGGCCGCGATATGTTCGCGTTTGGGTTGAGCCCGCAAACAGAACCAACAGTCGTTCGATCGTTGTTGCGAGATTTCGTGAGGAGTTAATAGCATAAAT
>JAFAHI010000250.1 GCA_019237325.1 Verrucomicrobiota bacterium
TGAAAATCTGGCCGTTAAGGAAGACGATATCATCGTAACCACCACCGTGAGCCGGGGGCGTAGAGTAATTATAGATTGTCATCGTCCCGGTCACCGGATCGATCAAGGTCAAGTAAGGGTTGGCGTCTTCATTTTGAAGCGCGTAGATCTTGCCATCGAACGGGTTGTACTTGAGACCGTCGTTCCTGCCTTTCACCTTGTAGTCCTTCAGTACTTTACCGGTTGGGTCGAACTGCACGATGTCGCTGTCACCGCCGCCGCCGGTGGGCTGGGTTTTGTTTTGATATCCAACCCAGATTGTTCCCTGGAAGCTGGTGATCGAGTCGGGACCCGTCAATCCGCTCGGCGCGTTAGCAAATACCGCCACCGAATAATCTGGACTGGTCGACGTCGGGCCCGCCTGAACCGTCTGGCTGAAACCGAGCGACACGAATGCGATGCAACTGAGCTGGGCAATCCTTGCGCCACTGAGTGAGTATATTTTCATAATGGAGCGTTTTCGCCGCTGACGTCCTCCTGAGATACGCAGACGATTCCACTACAAGCCCATTGCTCAAAACCACCTACGTCCTAACAGGTGAATGACTGCGACCTGTGCAGGATTAATCCGTGCAAAAGGCAGCCAAGTCTAAGCCGGACAAAGTGAATTTTTTGTGACTTAGGTTGCAATTTTGTAATTTATCTCACGGGCTCAATGATTTGCCTTGCCGTGCGCGTGTGGAAATTCATTATGCTGCCATGTCACCGGAGGTCCATAGACTCTTTTCGCCCGAGATCCGCGACCAATGTTTCTCGAGGTTTGGAGTGAGCTCTTGTTGTTCGACTTCGATAATTGCGAGTATGGCCATTACATCTCCGATATAGCCATCGCGCTTTATGCAGCTTTATGGCGAAGTCTCGATCACCCCAATCCGACCCAATTTTCGGAACGATTCTTGCGAGCTCTATTGCGTGGGTACCGGGAAGAACATGAGCTCTCGCAGGCTGAAATAGAGGCATTACCACTCTTCCTCCAACTCCGGGAAGTGCTGATCTACACGGTCACCAAAAAGATGCTCGACCTTAAAAATCTGACTCCGATTCAAGCCCGGTTGCTGGCAGAGCGTGGTAATCGAATTCGAAAGAATCAACCGCTCGTGGATCTAACCGCAGTGCTGAAGTCGCTGTGACGCGGAGTTTCTCAATTCAACACGACAGGGACCGACCACACATCTTCGGGCGCCAACTCACCAGGAACATGAACGCCGGGAGCGCCGTGATCGCCGACAACGCCGGGAACTGTAAACGACTAGAGCCATGTTCGTTGGCAGAATTGCACCCGCGCAGCGGGTTGAAGGTGCTTTCAGGGCACATTCTTGGCGCTCGTGACCCAGGGCTAAAGCCCTTGGCTATAATCTGTAGCCGCTTCGCGGCAAAATCGGCGCCGCCGCCCAACCAATCACTTTTCACCAATCACTCGCACCTTCGACGCCCGCCTGACTTGAGCTTGTCAAAAGTTTATGCTTGCTCAAGCCAGGCCGCTCACCTCTCACTTCTCACTTCTCACTTCTCACTTCTCACTTCTCACCTCTCACCTCTCACGTCTCACCTCTCACGTCTCACTACTCATATCGTAGCGCTTCGATCGGGTCTAAGGACGCTGCTTTATGCGCGGGGTACAGGCCGAAGATGATACCGATCGCCGAACAGACCAGGACACCCGCAATGGACCAACCCCATGGAAAAACCATTTGGGCCTTGACGTACGCAGCGAACCCGTTGCCGGCCGCTACCCCAAGAACGATTCCGCTGAAGGCGCCCATGAGCGACAGAAACAAAGCTTCTAGGAGAAATTGGAGGCGAATATCGCGCTGTCTGGCTCCTAACGATTTGCGTACCCCGATCTCTTTCGTTCGCTCCGTCACGCTGACCAGCATGATATTCATGATCCCTACACCGGCAGCAATCAAAGCGATCGTGCTGATAACAAAGGCGCCAATCCGTACCATGCCGGCAATGTCGTGAAACGCAGCCGATAACGAGTCGTTGCTATAAATTTCGAAGTCGTTCGGGTCTTCCGGCTTCAGTTCGCGCGCCTTGCGGAAAGCGCCGATCGCGTAACCCATGGTCTTTTCGTAAACGAGCTGGTTCTGGGCTTGGACAGCGATGTTCAATGAACGGTTCGCCGAACCATAGTTCTCGAAGAATCTGGTAATGGGAATGATGACCTGATTATCTTCATTCGCGCCAAAGGCCTCTCCTTTCGGGGCGAACGTTCCCACTATTTCGTAGCTTCTTCCATCCAAGCGGATCGTGTTGCCCACTGCGCCTCCTTCTGGAAAAAGGCGATCGAGCACGGCTTTTCCCACGACACAGACATTGCGGGCGAGCTCCACGTCATTCGGGGTGAGATTTCGGCCATTGGCAATCGTGAAGTTGTTTGAAACGATAAACCCTTGATTCGTGCCACAGACTTCCAGATTGGGATTGGTCTTCCGGTTTTCGAAGACTGCTTGCACATTCTCATCGAAAACCTTCGGGGTGATCAGTTGAACTCGATCTCCGGCCAACCGGACAAACCTGAGATAGGTTTCGTAATCGATGTTCCGGCGGTTCTTGAAACGCTCGTCCCCGAGAACATTGATGGCTCCCGGATACTTAGCGAACTGAAAGATGTTGGCTCCAAGGAAGCTCAGCCCGGTCTCAATGGAACTCTGCAAGGCAGAAATCGTAGTCATGACGCTAATGACCGAGAAAATCCCGACGGTGATTCCGGAGATCGTCAACGACGAACGCAGTTTGTTAGCGCCGAGCGAACTCCACGCCATCTGGATGATTTCGAGCGTTAGCATGAAGGCAAGTTAGCGGTAAGCAGTAAGCGGTCGGTCGTTAGCAGTTCGTTCTCGTACTCGTCGTCGTCCTCGTCCTCGATTGGGCGTGGTGCGGTTCTAGGATCGCTGTTAGTCGTTCAGCGTCATCGGTAGAAACAAGCCGTGGGGCCGCATCACGACCGGGCTCTATAGGACCAATAGGACTTATGTGAACCTGTCTTGCGCTCATGTTACTTCACTCGTATCGCAGCGCTTCCACAGGACTAAGCCGGGAGGCTTGCCAAGCGGGGGCGAAGCCGGAGATCACTCCGGTGATCACAGAAATCAAGAGGGCTACGACCAAAAGTCCCGGTGAGAATGAGATCGGGAAGGAAGGAAAAGCGATCGTCACTAGAGCAAATAGCAGGAATGCCAGAGCTAAGCCGATGACGCCCGCTAAGAGGCAGACAGAGACTGCCTCGATCAGGAATTGGAGAAGAATGGTTCGCCTGCGAGCTCCTAAAGCCTTACGAGTCCCAATCTCTCGGGTTCGTTCCTTTACGCTGACGAACGTGATATTCATAATCCCGATCGCTCCTACGAATAACGCGAGGCCGGTGATGAATAGACCGGCAATCGCGAGGCCGGCTTTGACCGGACCAAGCGTCGAGCGGAATGCTTGTTGCTCGTTAATCGTGAAGTTATCTTCCGCCTCCGGCAATAGCCCCCGAATGCGTCGAACATCGCTACGCAATTCTTCCTTGGCTTCCTGCGTCCTTGTCTTGTCTTTGACCTTTACCCGAATAGAGGCGTTCTCGGCGCCGGTCTTGAAATATTTAGAGTAAGCCGCCAGCGGAATTACGATCTGTGAATCGAAGCTAAACAGGCCGAGAAAAGAGCCTTGTTTCTCGAAGACTCCCACAACTTCGTATTCTTGCTCGCCTATCCGGATTCTCTTACCGATCGGGTACTCTCCACTAAATAGGCCTTGAGCCACATCGATGCCAATCACGCAGACATTCCGGCCACCTCGGCTCTCGATTTCATCAATAAATCGGCCGTCCCGGCAATTAATCGGGATAATCTCCGAGTAAGCGTCAGTGGTTCCCATTAAATAAACGTTAGTGAGTTGGCGCTTCCCGTAGGTCGCGGTCGCGAAAACGCTGGGCGCGGCTACCGCCACCTGGAGCAGTGAATTCGGGGTATCCGCTATGATAGTATTCAAGCTATCGGCCATTGCGGGCTTGATGTCCGGCCGGTTCTTGTAGCTCCAGAAATCGTCGATCGCTGTCCAAGGATATTGCTCAACGTAGAGAACATCCTCTCCCAGCATATTCATGCTCTGATCGAAACCGGTATCGATGCCTTTGACGGCGATCCCCATCAGGGTCACAGCGATAATGCCGATAATCACGCCCAGACCGGTCAAAAAGGAACGGGTACGGTTCGCGAGGAGTTGTTCCCCCGCGATCCTGGCGCTTTCTGCTAATTCCATCCAAGCCCGCATAGCTCAAAAATGGTTAGCCATTTTTGAGCTATGCGGGCTATGGCGGCAAAATCTTCGGCTCACGCCCGAATATTTTACCGCTGTTTTGACTAGAGACCTCGAAGAATTTCGATTCATCTCTCGGCTCAGCTCAATCGTTGAAGTGCTTGCAATAACATAACCTTAGATAGTTTCCTGCAGCAGAAGGTCGGCCTAGCCGAGCTTCTGCTGCCATAGCTGCGTTGCTGGCAAATCGTTAGCGATTTGTCAGCAACGCAGCTCGTCACTCTCGATGACGCCGTCCCGTAGCCGAACGACTCGCCGGGCATGCTCGGCGATCTGTTCCTCATGGGTGACGACCACAATGGTGTTACCGCTCTCGTACAGTCTTCCGAAAAGCACCATGATCTCTTCTCCGGTCCGCGAGTCGAGATTGCCAGTAGGTTCGTCGGCGAGAATAATTGATGGCTGATTCACTAAGGCTCGAGCGATTGCTACCCGCTGGCGCTGGCCGCCAGACAGTTCGTTCGGTTTGTGGTACATCCGATCCGCCAGACCTACCGACATCAAAGCTTCTGCCGCTCTCCGCTGGCGTTCCTCGGCGCCAACTCCTGCATAAATCAACGGCAATTCAACATTCTGCAGACTAGTCGACCTGGGTAAAAGATTGAACGTCTGGAAAACAAAACCGATCTCCCGGTTCCGGATCTCGGCTAATTCGTCGTCTTCCATGCTGGCCACATCTTTGCCGTTAAACTCGTATCGGCCGGAACTCGGAGTATCGAGACATCCAAGCATATTCATCAGAGTTGATTTCCCACTACCGGATGGCCCCATCACTGCCAAATATTCGTTTCGACGAATAAATAGATCGACTCCTCTTAACGCCTGAATTACGGCCTGACCCATCACGTACTCTTTTGTGATCCCTTCGATCTGGATCACAACATCTCCTCTCGGTCGAATGACAGGAGCCGCGCTACCGGTCACTGGACTACTTGGCATCTTGTGGTTTCTCGATCTCGACCTTTGAGCCGTCCTTTAAATCCTTGCTGATGGCGGTATACGGGCCGCTAACTACAAGGTTACCTACTTTTAAGCCCGAGACGATCTGGAGATAGTTGTCATCCGCAATGCCAGTTTCCACCCGGACCATCTTCACCGTGTCTCCCACCTTCACAAATACTACCCGTTCCAGCTTCCTACGCTCCTTCCGTTCGAAGTCGGTGGTAGCCACACCGCCTTGATCGGCTAGCTGTTCGTCTTTCATCTGGTCCGCTGTCTTACCAGTTTCTTTGTCGCGCACCGTAACCGATTGAATCGGTACGGAGATCACTTGGGGAGCTGTCTGCGTTTCGATTTCAACCGTCGTACTCATCCCGGGACGAACCTTCAAGTCTGGATGAGTAACCTGGATACGGACTTCAAAATTGGTGACCTCTTGTTGAGTCCCCTGATTCTGGATCGTTGCGGTACTGGCGATTCGCTTAACCGTTCCGTGAAAAAGGTGGCCCGGGTAGGCATCTACGTGGACCCGGACGGGATCCCCAAGCTTCAGGTTCACTACGTCGTTCTCGTTAACGTCAACCCGGGCCTCCAAAGAATCCAGGTTTGCCACGCGCATGACCTCGGTCCCGGCAAAATCTCCCGTGGCCACCACTCTCTCGCCGAGCTCGCTATTTAGCGCGCTAATGGTTCCGTCGATTGGAGAGTAAATCACCGTCTTGTCCAGGAGGACCTTAGCTTGCTCGAGCGAGCTTTGTTGAGATGCAATGCGGTGCAAAGCCGACTCATAAGCTGCGTTCGACATCAGGCTCTTCGTTTGCGCCGCCTTATAATCTGAATCTGATATTAACCGCTTTTGGAAGAGGTCTTGTGAACGTTGATAGTCGAGCTGATCATTCAGCATCTGCGACTTACGCTCTAGAGCATCGGCTTGAGCAGAGCTAAGACCGGCTTCGGCTTGCCGGACCTGGGCGATATAATTGTCCGGCCGAATTTTTACCAGCAGATCACCTTTCTTGACCTCTTGGCCGTCGATCACCGGCAATTCAGTGATTCCACCAGCAACTTCCGGTGAGATTTTTACCTCGACATCCGGCCTGATTTTTCCCGTCGCAGACACGGTCTGGGTAATATCTCGGATCGTCGCCGGCTGCACCCGGATCGTTACCCGCTTCTCTTTGTTAAGTAAAAAATATACAACAGCTGCCGTGGCTAAAAGAAATACGGCAATAACCAGACGTCGCCGCCATTTCGGACGCTTTCGTTTGATCGCCGCTAAGGGCGGCGCTGCGACCTGTTTATGCATAGAATCGACCCTTCCGACAGCAGCCAACAGTCCACAGGGTAGCCGTACTATCACGCTTAGTCGAACCTAAACGATATGGCGTACACCACCCTCCCTGCTCTCTGGAAATAGACACACCAAGGACCTTTAAGGTTTCAAAAAAGTAGGCTAAAGGGTCAAGCGTTTAATCGTCATCGTGGTCGAGTCGTTTAGCCGCGAAGCGGACGACCAGGGGAGCCGCTTCGTAATATGGCAGCTCCATGGGTTGGCAGCGGGCGGCCTCCCGCGAACGTTTCCACGCTTGCAATCTACCTTTGTGCGTCGCGCTAACCCGTCGCCCAGCCGGATAGAACAAAACACACCGTGGGTAGCTCCCCGGCAGGGAATTGCCCAGCGTGCGGTTCTGCCCAACGTGTTCATTTCTTGGGATCGAGTAGGGTGCAAGCGATAGAGCTGCCACACGTCGAAACGTTCCCGGGAGCCGCCTGTTTAAGACGCGTTTTGGTGGCAACCGCGCCGTGAGAAAAAGTTTTGAGGTCTCTGTACCAAGCGCCAAAGCGGCTCCCCTCCAGGCGGTGGGCTCCGCGATCACGCCCATACGCCCATACGCCGACACGCCGACACGCCTCCCCCTTGCATCCCGTCTGCAGCCTGATTACTTCCATTTCACTCATGACCTTCGGATTCCTAGGATTTGGTAAGATGGCTTCAGCCCTGATTGAGGGCATGTTGAATGCGGGCTGTTGCCGCCCAGATGACATTGTCGTCGTTAATCGTCATCCCGAATCCGCTGTCGAAGACGTCGAGAAGCTGGGGATTCGCTACGGCACTTCTCCTCGCGCGGTGGTCGACCAGGCTGAGGCCATTGTCCTGGGTACGAAGCCGGCCGACTCGCTCCAGCTCCTTAAAGACGTAAGACAATATCTGGATGGAAAATTGCTGATCTCGGTCGCCGCCGGTGTCAATATCGACCGTTTACAGGAAGCTGCCGGTCATCGGACTCGGGTGATCCGGGCAATGCCGAATACGCCTTCGCTGATCGGCAAAGGCGCAACTGCCTATGCCCTGGGCGATCACGCAACCGTGGCAGACGCAGAAATCGCCGAAAAGGTATTTTCCGCGGTCGGAATCGTGTATCGCGTTCGCGAATCCGCACTTGATGCTGTGACCGGCCTGAGCGGCAGCGGACCCGCCTACGTTTTCACTTTCGTGGAGGCTTTGGCCGACGGAGGCGTAATGATGGGGCTGCCTCGTGAGGTCGCTCTGGAGCTGGCGGTGCAAACCGTGTTTGGATCCGCTCTCATGATCCGAGAAACGGGTAAGCACCCAGCGGAACTTCGGGAGATGGTGGCAAGCCCCGGCGGGACAACCATGGCAGCGATCGAGATCTTAGAGGCCCGAGGCCTTCGCCACACGATCATGTCCGCGGTCCGCGCAGCGTCCGAACGCGCCCGGGAGCTGGGACGGGGTTAGGACCGTCGGGAACGCCGGGAACGGATTTTAGACGTTGCGACGCCACAAGACCTGGAGGGTAGCCGCTTTTGACCATTGCGAGACCCCTGATATAACCCGGGCAAAAATCATGGCGCGTCTCAGCGTTGCGCGGCAGGCGGCTCCCGCAAACGTTTCTTGATGTCGCCACACCCACAGCCGCCTTCCTTATGTTTCGAACGCTCCAACCTCACCCGGGTAATTCACGCGCGGAGACGTTCCCGGGAGCCGCCTGCTACACCACCTTGAATTGCACCATATTTTGTCGCGCGATTATGCCAGCAGTTCGGCAACGGTCAAAAGCGGCTCCCCTCCAGGGGGCCTACCCCGATGAACGACTTTGCGACCTGGCTGTCAAAATAGGCGCTAACTGCTATTCCTCCCCTTGATGAAGACAGAAGAGCCTGGTTCCCCTGGAAAAAAGCGCTCTAGTTTCCTGTGCTCACCGATCTCAGCAGTAATCGCGTTCATTTTTCTGTGCCCGATCGGCGTTCGAAGCGAGCAGGCTAATGCTCCAGTAATGGAGGCGAACGTGCGCCAGGCTTTTGAAAAGGGATTAGCCAAATTTCAGGCCGGCCAAT
Organism: Verrucomicrobiota bacterium; assembly: GCA_019237325.1. Taxonomy (GTDB): domain Bacteria; phylum Verrucomicrobiota; class Verrucomicrobiia; order Chthoniobacterales; family JAFAMB01; genus JAFAVN01. The sequence goes on from JAFAHI010000250.1 coordinate 8,638, forward strand.
TTCAGGACGCAAAAGAGGCGTTTGCCCGAGTGACCGAGCTTTTGCCCAACTATTCGTTAGGCTGGATTAACCTCGGCTCGGCTGAGTACCGCCTCGACCAGCTCGACGACGCAGAAAAACATTTGCGCAAAGCCGTCCATCTGGATCCGGATGTTACCCAGGCATGGCTCACCCTCGGGATTATCGCTTTCCGAAAAGGCGAGTTGGACGCCAGCCTGGCGGCCCTCGGCCAAGCTGTCTATCTCGAGCCGGATACCGCGCATGCTCACATGTATCTCGGGGTATTAGCGCGAAAGCGCGGCTGGTTAGATGCGGCTGAGGACGAGCTTCGCAAGGCCGTTGAACTGGACGACAATTATGCCGAGGCTCACTTCAATCTGGCGATGGTTTACACCGAGCGCCAGCCTCCGGCTATCGAGTTAGCTCGCCGCCATTATTATCGGGCCCGGGCACTCGGCGCAGCCGCCGATCCGGATATGGAACGCATCTTGAAGCAGAGTCCCGTTTCACCGTAGCAAAGAGGAGTTCAAGGAATTCAGGAGTTGCAGGAGTTCAGAATAGAGCAAGGAGGCGCTGGGCCAGCCTGATACCTCCGTTGGGTATCGGTTGCGAATAACAAGTAATCGATGCCACAGTAATTGGTGGCCAAGTTGTGGCATGTCAACGCGCCTTACGCACGACTCCTGACTCCGCTCCAATTCTGAACTCCTGCAACTCCTGAACTCCTTGAACTCCTTGCCTTACGAAGAACTCATTGCTGATCTGAAGCAACGGTCACTGTATCGGCAGTTGCGCACCATCGATGCGGTGAAGGGGACGAGCGTCAGTCGCGCGGGTAGGCTGCTGGTTAACTTTGCCTCTAACGATTATCTGGGCCTTGCCCAACATCCGAAGCTAAAGATGGCGGCGGCAGACGCGGCTCAAAGGTTTGGTTCCGGCTCCGGCGCCTCGCGTTTGATCACCGGTACACTGGCTATTCACTCAGAACTGGAAGCAAGGTTAGCCGCTTTCAAACAGACTCCAGCCGCCCTTACCTTCGAAAGCGGATATGCAGCAGCGCTCGGCACGATCCCCGCTCTTTTTGGTCAAGGGGACGTGATCATTTTAGATAAGCTGGCACATGCCTCTTTAATCGACGGCGCCAGGCTCAGTGGCGCGGAAATTCGGGTCTATCCACACAACCGCTTGCAACGCTTATGGGAATTGTTGGATTGGGCTCGTGAGAAGAGAAGAGGCGCGAAAATTCTAATTATTACGGAGTCCATCTTTAGTATGGATGGCGATTCTTGCCCTCTGCCCGAGATCGTCGATCTCAAGGATGAATTCGGAGCTGCGCTTCTTCTAGATGAGGCACACGCGATCGGCGTTCTCGGTCCGAACGGAGCTGGTTTAGCTGCTGAATTTGGCTTGATCGACCGAGTTGAAATTCATCTGGGCACGCTGAGTAAAGCGATCGGATCCAGCGGAGGATTTATTGCCGGTCCTTCTTCTCTAATCGATCTCCTGATCAACCGCGCTCGCACATTTATTTATTCCACGGCGCCGCCGCCGGCCGTTATTGCGGCAGCGATTGAGGGCTTAGATATAATTGCTTCAGGGACAGGCGATCACTTACGCGCCGCACTCTGGCGCAATTACGAAGAGTTAAGCTTGAAGTTGAAGCGCCCCAAGCCGGAAGGAAAACGATCCGGAATTGTTCCGATCATTGTCGGCGCAGAAGAACAGGCGCTTTCCTTTTCGGAAGACTTGATGGAACGGGGCTTTCTGGTTCCAGCGGTACGGTTTCCGACCGTGCCGCGCGGTTCCGCCCGACTTCGCGTGACATTGTCAGCGGCTCATCAACTCCAAGACGTTGTAAACCTCCGCGAAGCGGTCAACGCGTTGTACAGTGGGTAACCTGTCACCTGATTGTCACAGATGGAAAAGGCGCAAACTGCCTCACGACAAAAAAGAAGCACATCCGATACGGCTACGCTTAATGCTCTGAATACGCATCAACTCTTGCGGGACAGCAGCTTATGTGGACACACACTCGCTACTACCCGCTTGCAATTTTGGACACCACCGACTGGGGTGACCCGGTGTTTTGCTTTCGCTAAACATCGCGAAAGCAAACACCTTGAAAGTAAGAATTCTTTACTTAGTCAGCCGAACCGAAGACCAAAAGTGCCTGCGGCGTTCTCTTTTTCGGCGACGAACCTCCGACCGTCGCAGAAGTTCACCGATTAAGAGAGGGTAATCCGATAACGTTTTAGTTTTCATAACCTCCATGAGGATCAGCTAATGTAATTCGGTTTGACCGAATTTCCAACGGCTAACTGACCCAGCTTTTCAATTATGACAAGTATAAATTTTATTAGAAAATATAGCGTATATGCTGTCAGTTCCCATGTCTAAGGCGGCGCGCCGTCTCCTACTTCTCTTCGCTCATCCCGCTATCCATAAGTCACGGGTCAACCACCTTTTGCTGTCCTACGTTCAATCTCTCTCAGGAGTAACCGTCAACGACCTCTATGAGTCGTATCCAAGATTTTATATCGATGTCGCGCGTGAACAGGCGCTGCTCCTTGAGCACGATGTCATTATCTTCCAGCACCCGTTCTATTGGTATAGTTCGCCGGCAATTCTAAAGCAGTGGCAGGACCTGGTACTCGAATATGGATTCGCTTATGGGAAAAACGGTACCCGACTTCATGGCAAGCTATTCCTGACCGCAATTTCAACCGGCGGTCCGAGTTCGGCTTATCAGCGCAGTGGTTATAACTATTTCACGATACGCGAACTGCTGGCGCCATTCGAACAAACTGCTCGGCTCTGCGGGATGACTTACCTTCCGCCTTTTGTTGTACCCGGCGTTCTTTGGATGGAGGACCAGAGCGAGCTTGCCGCCTACGGCTCAATCTACCGGCGGGCGCTAGAGGCGTTGCGCGATAACACGTTAGATGTGTCAGAGATCATGAAATTGGATACGCTCAACGAAGCGATGTCCCTTCTACCCGCATCCTAGTTTTCAATGGAGTCTTCCGGTTTTCTTTTTCAAGCATTCATCTATCTAGGAGCCGCCGTTGTCTCGGTTCCAATCGCTAAAAGGCTAGGTCTAGGGTCCGTGCTGGGATACCTCCTTGCGGGCGTTATCATCGGACCACACGTCTTTGGCTTCATCGGGGATGCTCGCGGCGACGTCATGAACGTTGCGCAGTTCGGAGTCGTGATGATGCTTTTCCTGGTCGGATTGGAACTACGACCCAACGTCTTGTGGCGCCTCCGCGGACCGATTTTCGGGTCCGGAACTTTGCAGGTTGGCGTGACCGCCCTCATCTGCGCAGCCTTCGCGCTCTGTTTTCACCTGGCCATCGGCCCAGCTATCGCCATAGGGCTCATTCTTTCCGATTCGTCAACTGCTATCGCTGTTCAATCGCTTTCAGAGAAGGGATGGCTCAACACCAAAGGTGGGCAGACTTCAGTTGCGGTTCTCTTGTTCCAAGACTTGGCCGTAATACCTATTCTAGCGGTGATACCTTTTCTGGCGGCCACTCATCTCACGCACGCCGCGGCAAGCCATTCAGCCACTTGGTTTCAAGCTTTGTTGGTTCTGGCTACAGTCGCCGCCATTGTTATCGGCGGCCGTTTCTTGGTCGGTCCGGTATTTCATTTTTTAGCGCTCACCCGACTCCACGAAATCTTCACGGCAGCCGCTCTGCTGTTAGTAGTCGGTATCGCTCTAGCCATGCAATTGATAGGACTTTCGCCTGCGCTGGGTACCTTCCTGGCGGGCGTGGTGTTGGCCGAGAGCGAGTACCGTCACGAGCTCGAAGCCGACATCGAGCCATTTAAAGGGTTACTGCTGGGACTTTTCTTCGTATCGGTTGGCGCCAGCATTGACCTCTCGTTAATCCAATCACAACCGATTTTGATGTGCGGCCTGGTTATCGGGCTTCTGCTGGTAAAAGCAGCGGTATTATACGTGACCGGAAAGATTTCTCGTTTGGAGAACAGCCAAAACTTCACGTTCTCGTTAGCCTTAGCTCAAGGCGGGGAATTCGCTTTCGTTTTAGTTGCCTTCGCTGTCCACAATCAGGTCTTCGATCAGGCGATCGGAGACCGGTTGATCGCGGTGGTTGCTTTGTCGATGGTGGCCGCGCCGTTTCTTTTCACGATTAACGAATTCTGGATTCAACCTCGATTCTCCAGCCGGCTGCGTCAGCGTCAAGCAGACCAGATCGACGAAATCAATCCGGTGATTATCGCAGGAGTCGGCCGGTACGGTGCCGTGGTTGCCCGATTGTTGAACGCTCAGATGATCAAAACGACAGTTTTGGATTTTGATCCTGAACAAGTGGATTTGATTCGGAAGATTGGCTTCAAAGTATTCTACGGAGACGCAACCAGACATGAGATGCTGGCAGCCGCCGGGGCCGCTCAGGCTAAGCTATTGTTGATCGCGATCAATGACATAGAGAGTTCACTTCGCTTAGTGCATCTGGCCCAAACGCATTTCCCAAATCTGACCTTGCTAGTGCGAGCAAATGACCGTGAACATGCCTACCGGTTAATCAAACTGGGTGTGAAGAATATCTTTCGGGAGACGCTGGAATCCTCACTCGAGATGAGTGTCCAAGCGCTTCGCGCTCTCGGCTTTGGCGCCTATCGGGCTTATCGAGCTGCGCACACTTTCAAAGAGTACGACGAAGAGACGGTCCGGATACTTGCTGAGTACTATGGTACAGATGAAAAAGACTTCCTTGGTCACATACGAAAGAGAGTACAAACCCTCGACGAATTGTTTGAATCCGAACAAAACGTTACGCCTGGACCGGACTCAGCCTGGGAACGGCCGAAGGCTGCGGAGAAGCCAGACGGTAGAAGTCAGGAGCCAGGAGCTAGGAGCTAGGAGAGACGGCGCAAACAGAAGATTTCACAATACCCAAAGATCACAAAGGCCACGAAGAGGGAAATTCAATCAGGTTCATGGTTCAGTCTTTGTGCCCTTTGTGATCTTTCCGTACTGTGGATCTTCTGTCTAGATTCTAGCTCCTACCCTCTTGCCAGCGCCGCTCGTCCAGGCAAGTTTCTCAGTCGAACGGAGTCCCCAATCTTTTCACATGAAAACCCGACTGCTCTGTTGTTCGCTCGTCTTCGCAGCCGCTCTCGCGCATTCCGAAGATCAAAGGCCAGTCTCCTCGGTACAAATTAAAGGCCAAGGAAACGCTGCCGGAACCGAGATCGTGCTGAATCAGATCGCCATGGACCAGTTCCCCGCGCTTCAGGTCTTTGTAACCGTCTTAAAGAACGGTAAACCGCAATCCGGACTAACGGCCGCTGATTTCCGAGTGCGGGAAGACGAGGTGGACCAGCAACCTTTGGCGGTAGAATCTCAGTTGCCGCCGCTCTCCGTAGTGATCGCGATTGATAACAGCGGGTCGATGCGGCCGCGGTTGACCGAGACCCGGCAAGCAGCGAAAAGCTTTTTGGAGTTGTTAGCGCCGGCTGACAGCGTCCAGGTGGTCGGTTTTGCTCAACAAGTCAAAGTGCTGGGCCCGATGTCCTCCAACCGGAGTGCTGCCGGGAAAGCGATTGAGCTTACCACAGCACGCGGGAATACTGCGCTCTATGACGCGTTATTTACCTCAGTCGACCTGCTAAAGGATCGGCCCGGGCGTAAAGCAGTCGTGCTCTTGAGCGACGGCGTCGATGATAACGGGGTCGGTAAGCAGTTAAGCAAACACTCACTTCAAGACGTCTTACAATTCGCAAAACGCGCGAATGTGCCGATCTATGCCATCGGGATCGGCGCCGAGATTGATGAAGCCTTGCTGTCGGGCTTCGCTCAATCAACCGGAGGACGCTATTTTCTAACCCCGAACGCGTCTGAGTTAAAAAATCTTTACGACCAGATCGGGCTGCAACTTGCCGGGCAATATTTGATTTCTTACACCTCGAACCTTCCTGCAGACGGCACCACCCGCCAAGTGCAGGTGCGATACCAGGACTCGATGAGCGCGAAATCTTATCAGGCCCCGTCGAACAAGGAAGTAGCCGAGGCGACTCCGACGCCGGTTCCGCAGAGTTCTCCGGAAAAGAAACGGTCGCAAGATGCTGGTCACGGAGGTTTGGGCGCGATCTTCGGGCCCAATGGGATTTCTATCCACGGCAATGGCAAACAGATAACCGTGAACGGCAACGACATATCGTTTGGCCAAGACTCGAACTCGAAATCTGAAGCCAGCTCACAGACGAACCCCGAGACCAAAGAGAAATCTGTGAAAGCGCCGGATTGGTTGCCGATTCCGGACGGAGCAAAAGAACTCAGCTCTGCTACCGTGGGCACTCGAAAACAATTGATCCTGACCGTCGACCAACCAGTTAGTGATGTAGCCGATTTCTATCAACAACGCCTGAAAGAACAAGGGTTTCATGTCGTGACCGCAACCAGTGGCAACGCCCAGACTCTTTTGGTCACCGGCTCCGGCAAGAATGCGGACATCGAGATCGCATCACAGAGCGAGAACCGGACGATTGTGCGGGTCGCGACGGATGCGGAGTAGGTAAGGTTCATCCCTTCGGGATTCAGCCTCTACAACCCGAATTCCGCTTTTGCTTTGGCGAAACAATCGACTGCAAACTGGAGATCATCCATCGTGTGAGCAGCTGAAACCTGGGTCCGAATCCGAGCCGTGCCTTGCGGTACGACCGGATAAAAGAATCCGATCACATAGAGACCGAATTCGAGCAGCCGATCGGCGACCTTCTGGGCAAGGGCAGCATCGCCGATCATGACAGGCACAATCGGATGTTGCCCCGGCCGAATCGTGAGCCCGTGTTCAGTCAACGCTTTCCGGAAAAACTGGGTGCTATTCTCCAAACGATCGCGCAGCTCCGTTGAACGCGTCACGATCTCGATCGCTTTCACAGAGGCCGCCACAATGCTGGGCGTTATGCTGTTGGAAAACAGGTACGGCCGCGAACGCTGACGCAACAACTCGACGATCGCTTTGCGCCCCGTCGTGTAACCGCCGCTACCACCTCCCAAGGCTTTTCCCAAAGTTCCGGTAATGATATCAATTCGGCCTTCAACGCCGCAGTGTTCCGGCGTTCCTCGACCGGTTTTACCCAGGAAGCCGGCGGCATGACATTCGTCTACCATCACTAACGCCTGGTATTTTTCCGCCAGATCGCAAATACCGCCGAGATTCGCGATCGTGCCATCCATTGAAAAAACACCATCTGTTGCGATCAACCGAAAACGGGCCGCCTTGGCCTCAACCAGCTTGGCTTCAAGATCCGCCATGTTGTTGTGCTCATAACGAAATCGTTGAGCTTTGCACAAACGGACACCATCAATAATGGAGGCATGATTCAGTGCGTCACTAATCACGGCATCCTCGGGACCCAGTAATGTCTCAAACAGACCGCCATTGGCGTCAAAGCAACTCCCATACAGGATCGTATCATCCGTACCGTGAAATCGAGTGAGCGCGGCCTCCAGTTCCTTATGGATCTCTTGCGTTCCGCAAATAAATCGAACGGAAGCCAGACCGAATCCCCAACGGTCCAATGCCTCTTTGGCGGCTTGAATCACCTCGGGATGATCCGCCAACCCCAGGTAATTGTTCGCACAGAGATTCAGAACCTCTCGTCCATCGCTCGTCCCGATATGAGCGCGTTGGGGAGTACTCAGGAACCTTTCCCTTTTGTAAAGCCCCTGGGAGCGAATTGAGCTGATTTGCACATTCAGATGGGATTCGAAGCCGTTCAGCATGGCGTATTGATAGCGCAATACCGAAAGGAGTTCGAGGAGTACAAGGAGTTTAAGGAGAGGTTCTGGAGGGGAGCCGCTTTAAAACATGCTTAACCGCTAGCGGCATTCTGCACTATCGCGTGTGCGGCTGGGAATTGTGAAAGCAGGCGGCTCCCGGGAACGTCTCCTGGTCTGCCATGTCCCAAACGCGTTGCCCCAAGAACCGCTTTTGGGGCGTGCCTCAAGACCTGACGTCATCTCGCCCTATAACGTGTCGCGGCTGGAAAATGTCAAAGCAGGTGATTCCGAAGAATTATTGATGAGCGGCGTCACACCAGGGCAATTGGACGGCTTAACAAGACGGATGCGCAAAAAAACTTTTACCGTATATTTAGCTCCGTTTGTCATCATTGATGATAGGACTTAGCAGGCCCTGAAATTCACAGGACTGAAAAAAGCTACGATTCTTAAATCCGCGTTAACCGGAAACCAATCAATCGCAGCCTTTTGGGCAACCGTTCTTATGATGTTTGGTTTTCCTGCAGCGTTGAGAATATGAAGTCCTCATTTTTGACCGGAATCACTATTTTTGTATCAGCCCATCTGTACGTGCAGAACACGATCGCTGCTTCAACCAGCCCAACATTCGATGGAACTTGGTCGATCACAGAGAGCGCCGCCGAATACAAAAATCCTGACGGTAGCGTGGCCCAGGCTTTTGTCTTTCATTACCCTGCCAAGGTAAAAAACGGGATTCTGCATGCGGAATTCGGAGCCAGAGGCGCCGTGGGTTCGTTTGTTGTTGATGGAAAAATAGCGGCCGATGGGACAGCAGTTTTACGTGTAGCAGGCACGATAGGCAACTCGATCGCCGTAATGCATCCGCCCCCTGGCAAACCATATGAATGGCAATTAATCGCCCGCTTCGATGACCGGCATGGGAGCGGTAAGTCAGTCGGCCAAATCCACAAGGGGGTTGGTAGGGATAAATTCTTTACCTTCGTAAGAGATCCCGGCACGGACATCTATCGACGGGTAGCCGACCTTCTCCTGTCTCAAGGTAACGTTGCCGAAGGCGAGGAGATTCTGCGACTGTTGAAGCGGAAAGAATATAACGATTTCTTCCCTGGCAAGATTCGAGACCCTGTTGCAGACGGAGCGCCGCAACACGCCTACGATCAGAAATGGAAGGAAAGATTTGACGCCATTCATGATCAATTGGCGACAATTGGCCGGGAGTATAGCGAGCTAATCAAAAAAGATCCCAGAACCGACGAGGAGAACCAACATCTGAGCGTTCTACAAGGTGATTTAGCAACCGCTCAGAAAGCGTTGGAACAGCTTTACCGCGATATCGCGATGATTGGGAGTCCGGAGAGGGCCAGCGATCTGCAGGAGTCCGGGGAGACCTTGATGCAGAACCTGCCAACCATCGACTCGGGAGCTGTTGTGATCGAGACCGTATCCTTATCGGACAAATATCGGGTAATCCTGACCACGCCGGATGTCCAGATCCCAGCTGAGTACGAAATTGCCCGGGAAGCGCTCCGTAAAAAGGTATTTGCATTTCGAGACGCCATCAATGCCAGGGCGCCGGAAGCAGAAATTAAATCTCTGGCGAACGAGCTTTATCAAATCCTGATCGGACCCATTGAAAGAAATATCCAATCCTATCAACCAAAGACGCTGGTTTGGTCTTTAGACGATGTGCTTCGTTACGTGCCGATGGCCGCTCTCTACGACGGCAGTCATTATCTGGCGGAAAATTACGCCAACGTCGTCATCACTTTAGGTAGCCTGATCAATTTGAAAGACAAGCCTAACTCCGAGTGGACGGCATTGGGTCTAGGCGTGACCAAAGCCCACCAGAATTTGCCAGGGTTACCATACGTTAAAGACGAGCTCAATTGCATCATCCGGGACGAAGCGATGCCCGGAGACAAAGGGATATTGAAGGGCCGGATTATGTTAGATGAGGCGTTTACCGAGGCAGCCCTCAGAGACGCCTTGGTTAAGCGGTCCTATCGCGTGGTGCATGTGGCAAGCCATTTCAAGTTCGATCCGGACGGAGACAGCAATGACTGCTTCCTGTTGCTAGGTGACAAAGAACTCAGCAAGCTGACGCTGGCCGAAATCGCGGCGATTCCAAATTTCTTTGCTGGAGTAGAACTGCTTACGCTTTCAGCTTGTCAGACCGCGGTCGGTAATCAGGCGAGTCGACTGAGTGAAGATCCTGGGATTGAGGTGGAAAGCCTGGGCGTGCTCGCGCAACGAAAGGGAGCGTCCGCCGTGGTCGCGAGTCTCTGGCAGGTGGCCGACGCTAGCACCAGTCAATTAATGGAAAAATTCTATCAATGCCACGCCGGGACCACGATTACTACCAAGGCAGAAGCCTTACGCGAGGCACAATTAAATCTGCTGCAAAATACGGATGGCAAGTATTCTCACCCAGTATATTGGGCGCCTTTTGTCGTCATTGGTAATTGGCAGTAGCATGAAGAGCGCGTTTTCGATTCACGTTTTTCTGGCCGTGTCTGCGTTTCTCGCGATCTCGAAAACCGCAGCTGCTGCTGCGCCTAGCATTTTCGATGGCATCTGGACAGTAACGGTAACAGCCCCCGAGTATAAAAATCCTCTTGATGGCACCGTGACGCTTGCGACCCATGGAACCTACCGTGCCAAAGTAAAAAATGGAATTTTACATGCCGAGGCTGGAGTCAGAGGTGCGCCGGGTTGGACTGAGCTCAACGGAAGAATCGAAGCCGACGGGAATGCGGCTATCCAGGTAACCGGTCTTACTGTTACCGCGGCTTATACCATAAGCCATCACGCCGGGCGCCCATATGAATATCACGTAGTTGCTCATTTTGATGACCGGCACGGAAGCGGCAAATCAATTGACGAAATTAAGCCGCGTGGCCCTCAGCACATACTAGTAGGTCGAGACAAGTTTTATACTTTCGTTAAAGATCCAGGCGCTGATATCTACCGAAAGGTAGCAGACCTACTTCTCTCGCAGGGCAACCTTGCCGAAGGCGAACAGGTTTTACGGTTGTTGAAGCGAAAAGAATTTAACGATTTCCTCCCGGGTAAAGATCCGCTGGTAGATAAAGCTCCACAACACGCCTACGACCAGAAATGGCAAGAACGGTTCAATGCCATTCATGATCAGCTAGCAGCCATTGGCCACGAATATAGCCTTCTCAGCAAGAAAGATCCGCGAACCGACGAGGAGAACCAACGTCTAAGCGTTTTACAGGGCGATTTAGCAACTGCTCAGAAAGCTTTGGAACAGCTCTACCGGGACATCGCGATGATCGGAAGTCCAGAGAAAGCCAAAGATCTGCAGGAATCGGGTGAGACCTTGATGCAGGCGTTGCCAACCATCGAACCGGGAGCAGTGGTCATCGAGACGGTGGCGTTACCGGATAAATATCGGGTGATACTGACCACTCCCGACATCCAGATCCCGGCTGAGTATGACATTAACCGAGAGGAGCTTCGTAAGAAGGTCTTTGCCTTTCGCGATGCAATCAATTCCCGGGCTCCGGAAGCAGAGGTCAAGTCTCTAGGAAATGATCTTTATCAGATCGTGATTGGACCCATTGAAAAGAATATCCAATCTTATCAGCCAAAGACCCTGGTTTGGTCGTTGGACGATGTCCTGCGTTACGTGCCGATGGCCGCTCTCTATGATGGCAACCATTATCTAGCGAAAAACTATGCCAATGTCGTCATCACCTTGGGTAGCCTGATCAATTTGAAAGACAAGCCTAGCTCCGAGTGGACGGCATTAGGTCTTGGCGTTACCAAAGCGCACCAGAACTGGCCGGGGTTGCCCTACGTTAAAGACGAGCTCAGTGGCATCATCCGCGACGAAACGGCGGGCGGAGACAAAGGAATATTGGCGGGCCGGATTATGCTGGATGAAGCTTTTACCGAATCCGCCCTTAAAGACGCGCTGGCTCGGCGAAACTATCGCGTGGTGCATATCGCCAGCCACTTCAAGTTCGATCCGGACGGAGACAGCAACGATTCCTTCCTTGTGCTGGGCAATAAAGAGCTGACCAAATTGACGCTGGCCGAGATTGCAGCGATTCCAAACTTTTTTGCGGGAGTAGAACTACTGACGCTGTCAGCCTGTCAGACCGCGGTTGGCGACCAGGCGAGTCGACCCAATGAGGACCAAGGTATTGAAGTGGAAGGTTTGGGCGTTTTGGCCCAACGGAGGGGAGCGTCCGCCGTGATCGCGACTCTTTGGCAAGTTGCCGATGTTAGTACTAGCCAGTTAATGGAAAAGTTCTAACAATGCCACACTGGGGCAACAATCACTACCAAGGGAGAAGCCTTACGCCAGGCGCAATTAGATCTGCTACAAAATGCGGACGGCAAATATTCGCATCCAGTATATTGGGCGCCGTTTGTCATCATTGGCAACCGGCAGTAGTTCCAGCCAGGATTTTAAGACGGCATCTCCGTCTGAACCTGATCTCGCGAGACGTATCCGGCGATCTTTTCAAGGGTTTTGTGTTCCAGCCGGATGATCTCGTTTGATCGGAGCGCGGGAGGCAATTTCCCAGTTTCGAATGTTTTCGTCGTGACGGTAATGAGATTCCCCCTCTTTCGCCCGGACCGTTGTTCATTCACGAAAATACCCCATTCGGCTTCCACCCAGGTCGACAAAGCATTCCCGACAGAACTAGTCACAACAATCATGTGCTGGCACGAATCAAGGGCGCGATCGATCTCCTTTCTGTAATCGGATCTGCCCAAGTTGGGCAACGACTCGTTACTCAAGAACGTCGGTATGCCCCTAGAGGTCAAGAACTGGTAGACTTTGCCTGCGTCCTGATAATCTTCGCTTTTGGCGCTGATAAAAACGCGGGGCTGTGAACCCAAGTCGTTTACCCCCTGAACGTTAGCAATTCGGTCTCGCGCTGGAAATATTCGGCGCCTTACGGTCTCAGCAACGATTGCAATCGACCAGATCACAGCCATTGCGCCGGCCGGGATGACCATGTGGCTAAAACAGATAAAAGTAAATCCAACCAGCAATAATCCGAAGATACCGATTAACCAGAACGCGATCAGCGAACGAGTCCGACGGCAGAATGCCAGGGGTAGCCCCAACGGAATCAATGAAGCCACCGGCAGCGCGGCCAATAGCCCTGATGGTTCCACAAGGAAACTGTCTTGAATCAAATCGTTCAAAGCGGTCGAATGGAGAATCGCCCGGGGCTGATCATGTCCCAGGGGGGTTTGGGATAAGTCGCCCACTCCGGATCCAACATAGGACACTAGGATAATACAGTCAGCCAGCGGCTTTGCGTTGGCAGCCTGTGCAACATTCCCGGTCACCGCTTTTTGGGCGACAACGTAATCCTGATGTAATTGAGCGACCGAATAGTGCCGAAAAGCAGAGGACCCTTGCCAACTGCTCCGGAAGTTCTCCAAAACCGGATGAACGCTGGCTGTGCGCCATTCAACTCCCGAGTAGTCATCCCGTAGCTCTGGCCAAGTGACTAAGCCCGGCGCTGGGAATTTGACATCCTTCTCCCAATCAATCCCCCGCCAAGCAAGGTACGTCACTAAAGCGAAGGAAGGCTCCAGTTCAGAAGATCCGTTACGAACCAGGACGTATCGTCTAAAAACTCCGTCTGCGTCCGGCTCGACGTTGATCACACCGGACGGCGGCGGTCGCACAGCCGAAGAAAATGAATGCTTGATCGTATCGGAAGGCCCTGAGACCATCGCTTCTCCAACTAGGACGACCGCGTTATTCCTTTGGGCTGCGTCAACTGCGTCAAGTATCGGCTGCGCGTCGTCTGCCGTGCCGCGCTCAAAAACAATATCCAAGGCAACCGCCTTCGCGCCCAGAGCCGTAGCTTCCCGGATCAGCGTTGCCGCATTCTCGTATTCCGCGGTTAAGCTAGACAGGGGCCGAAGATCCTCAGAAGTGATATCAAGGTGCACCACATGAGGATCCACTGGCTGCGCTAGTCCGGTTTGGTATCGCCAGCGCAGCATCTGGTCCAACAAAGTAGTATCCACGTAATCAAATGGATCTCCGAAAGCTGAAATCCACAGGGAGAACCCTCCGAAAACAATACAGAGCAGCGCCAGGGTTGAGACTTGCCCAAACTTCCCATTCGCAGCCGCAAGACTTAGGCTGGACGGATCCGTCTCTCGGGCATTTTTTTTGGAAAGGATCACTGTTTGCTCTCCAGGCTCCGGCGCGAGAATATTAGCATACCCACCTGAGCCTGCGAAAAGTTCACCCGGACGGAGAAGCGTCGCCAGGGGAACTCATCAGAACCTCGCAACGCGCCACCAAGCTGCTCTGGTAACGGGATTGCCGCCGAGTGACTCGACATCTCAGTCCCAGCTAGTTGTCGTGTCAGCAGTTCGTGAAGTTTTGTCGTCTGGACGCTAAGCAGTTGGCTATCCGATTTCGAGGTTTCCATCGCCTTGACCAGCCCCTTGATTTCTCGTGCGTCGCTCGAACCTGAATCCAGGAACAGGACGTAAAAATCGAACTCTTGTGTCGACGCTAAACTCCACACCACCGGTTTTTGAGGTAGGACGACATCTTGTTCGGATAAATCAACAGCTTGTGGACGCCAACCATTGGCTAAATGTCCATTTGTCGGATCGAGTGCCAGTGTCACAGCCGTGCACGGCTCGGTTGTGTCTAGGTGAATAATTAACCGGTCATCGCCATCGTAGGCAGCTTTGGCATCGAAAGCGGCCTCGCTGCGTGAACCAGTGACAACGCTCAAACAGACTCTGCCATAGGGTTTGCGTGGGTCGATCTTGTCGCCAAGCACCGTCCGAACGACCAACGTTAATAGCAATACTGCGCCAATTTCGATCAGTCTCACCGCTAGTGTACCAGTTCTCCACCTTATCATGATTGGACTGACTGCCCTATCCCCGACGGAACCAGGAATAGAAAGTCCAGCTCCCATCGCTCTCACACGCTCTGAAGATAGACGCGATCAGATTCGGTAGTTGCTCGATTTTCGAAGATTTCCCTCTGATCGACGCGTCTCGTGAAAGATCCCGCTGGCCCATTCCCAGGAGTCGCCTGCTTTCATATTCTCAGGTCACGTTCGCCACGTTACTAAATCGAGAGGTTTTGGGGGCACGCCCAAAGCGGTTCCCAGCCATGACGCTTCTCCGACCCAGCCCCTCCTGGATTCTGGCCCCTCACTCGTCTCCTTGAACTCCTGAACTCCTTTTTTCTTTACTTACCTCCCTGCTTTTCGGCAGTTGTGCCAGATGGGCCAAACGACGCCTCGCAGCGACCGGCCGGTCGAGCTCACGATTCGCGGCCTTATTCTAGGCGCCGCGATCACGCTGGTGTTCACGGCGGCAAATGTTTACCTGGGTCTTAAAGTCGGGCTGACCTTCGCTTCTTCTATCCCTGCAGCAGTGATCTCGATGGCGGTACTGCGGTTCTTCAAGAACTCTACCATCGAAGAAAACAACATCGTCCAGACCGTCGCATCCGCGGCCGGCACGCTTTCGTCCATCATTTTCGTGCTGCCCGGGCTCGTCATGGTCGGTTGGTGGACAGGTTTCCCGTTCTGGACGTCCTTCGGCATCTGCGCAGTCGGCGGCATTCTCGGGGTGATGTATACCGTGCCGCTTCGCCGGGCGATGGTAGTCGACTCGCCGCTGCCATATCCGGAAGGGGTTGCGGCCGCCGAAGTACTTAAAGTTGGCGCCGGAGGCAGTATCGGAACCAAGAAAGAAACCCAAGCCGGACTGATTTCCGTTATCAGCGGTTCGCTGCTTTCTTTCGGTTTCTCGCTAGTCGTCGCAATGCGGCTCTTTGCGGACCAATTGGTCGCGTTTTTTCGGATGGGAGCCGCGGTGAGCGGGTGTGGAAGCTCACTGTCCCTGGCTTTATTCGGCGTAGGTCATTTAGTGGGTTTATCTGTCGGACTCGCCATTCTCGTGGGTTTAGTGATCGCTTGGGGAATCGCCACCCCTATCCTGACCGCGCTCCATCCAGCGAACGGCGCCGCCGCAGACGTTGGTCTCACCGTCTGGAAAACTCAGGTCCGCTTAATTGGCGCAGGGACGATCGGGGTCGCTGCTATCTGGACATTGGCGAAAATGGTGAAACCGATCTGGCTCGGTCTGTTATCAGCCTTTAGACAAGCATTACATTCTCGAGCCGCCACCGGTCCACTTTCGCGAACGGATCAGGACATCCCGATTACAATCGTCGCGGCGATTTGTCTTATTGCGCTGTTGCCCATCGCTGTCCTACTCATCGGCTTTCTCTCCGGAACACGACTGCATGACAAGTTGATCCCGTTGACGATTACCGGCGTGATTTACGTAGTGATTGCTGGATTCCTGGTGGCAGCCATTTGCGGTTACATGGCGGGCCTCATCGGTTCATCCAACAGTCCGCTCTCAGGAGTAGGTATTTTGGCGGTCATTGGCGCCTCTTTCCTGATGATGTTGGTGGCTCAGATTGAACGAGGATCCGAAGGTTCGTCTGCTCTGGTCGCTTTTTCTTTGTTTGTGACGGCCATCGTTTTCTCTGTCGCCACCATATCAAACGACAACCTGCAAGACCTGAAGACAGGCCAGCTCGTGAACGCCACACCTTGGCGGCAACAAGCTTCCTTAGTGGTGGGCGTTTTAGCCGGCGCGGTCGTGATTCCGCCGATCCTCGATTTACTTAACCGGGCCTACGGATTTGCCGGGGCGCCGCACGTAGCCGCGGTAAGCTCGCAGCCGTTGCCTGCCCCTCAGGCGACCCTAATCTCGACCCTGGCAAAAGGCGTCTTGGAGGGACGATTAGAGTGGGGACTCATCGGAATCGGGGCAGCGGTTGGTGCAGTCTTGATCGTTGTGGATGAAATGCTAGGTCTAGCCGGCAAGTTGCGTCTGCCTCCCCTTTCTATCGGGATCGGAATTTATCTACCACTC
>JAFAHI010000267.1 GCA_019237325.1 Verrucomicrobiota bacterium
GAGTACGAGAAGAGTCGCGCCTTACCTTTCACCAATCAAGTCTCACCTCTCACTTCTCACTTAAAGGTAATGTCGTTTGAACTTTCTTCCGAATACTCGCTGAAAGGCGACCAAGAGGCTGCCGTCGCGCAACTGGTTCGTTCCGTGGAGGCTGGCAACCGTCATCAAACCCTTTTAGGGGTTACAGGCTCCGGCAAGACCTTCACCGCCGCGAACGTGGTGGCGGCCATCGATAGACCGACCTTGGTAATCTCTCACAACAAAACGTTAGCAGCCCAGCTCTATAGCGAGTTCAAACAGTTCTTCCCTAAGAACGCCGTCGAATATTTCGTCAGCTACTTCGACTACTATCAGCCCGAAGCATATATCCCAAGGACCGATACTTACATCGAAAAAGACTCCTCCATCAATGAAGAGATCGAGCGACTTCGTTTGTCCGCGACGAGCTCCCTTCTCTCTCGGCGGGATGTGATCGTAGTGGCCAGCGTCTCCTGTATTTACGGCTTAGGTTCGCCTGAGGATTACGCGAACATGGTCTGCAACGTGTTTAAGGGTCAAGCGTTGTCTCGGGAGCTCTTCCTAGCCAAGCTCGTCGACATGTTGTACGAACGGAACGATATCGCGTTAACTCGAGGTAAGTTCCGCGTGCGTGGCGACGTGGTCGAAGTCCATCCCGCTACCGCGGATGAGGAAGCGATCCGGGTCGAGTTTTTCGGCGATGAGATCGATTTGATTACCTGTTTCGACCCGTTGACCGGCTCACCGATTGAGGCGCTCGATCGCTTCACCTTCTTCCCGGCCAAGCAATTCGTTACGCCCTATGAAAAGATGCGCCGGGCATTGACCGCCATCCGAACGGAACTCGACGAACGCATCGTTTGGTTTGAGGCCAACCATAAATTGCTAGAGGCCCAACGAATCAAGATGCGGACCGAGTTCGACTTGGAAATGCTGCAGGAAATGGGGTTTTGCAGCGGCATCGAGAATTATTCCCGGCATTTGAGCGGGCGCGAACCCGGGTCGCGTCCTTATACGCTCCTCGACTTTTTCCCGAAAGATTTCTTCCTGATTGTTGACGAGTCGCACGCCACTATTCCGCAGATCGGCGGGATGTATGAGGGGGACCGATCCCGCAAAACGACTCTCGTCGAATATGGTTTTCGTTTACCCAGCGCACTGGATAACCGGCCCCTGAATTTTCCGGAATTCATGGAAATGACCAATCAGGTTCTCTACATCAGCGCGACTCCAGCGGATTTCGAGGTCCAAAACAGCGTGGTGGGAAACGGATCTTATATTCCACACGCGCGCGCCCGCATTGGACAGGAAGAGACCGAGCCTGTCCTGCTACCCATGCTGACCGGTCGGGCCACTGGTCAGCTCGATGTCCATTCCCCGGGGTCACATTTGGTCGTACAGCAGATTATCCGCCCTACCGGTCTGTTGGATCCTCGCATCACGATTCGCCCGTTGAAGAATCAAATCGATGAAACCATCGAGCTCTGCCGGGGCCGCTCCGAAATAGGCGAGCGGGTGCTAATCACGACCCTGACCAAACGAACGGCCGAAGATTTGACAGACTATTTGAGAGACGTCGGTCTTAAGGTTCGATATTTGCATAGCGAGATTGATGCGATCGAACGCGTAGAAATTCTTCGATCGCTCCGGGCCGGTGATTTCGACATTCTCGTGGGGATCAACCTGCTTCGAGAGGGCCTGGACTTACCGGAGGTCAGCCTGGTTTGTATCCTTGATGCTGACAAAGAAGGCTTTCTCCGGAGCCAGACTTCATTGATCCAAACCGCGGGTCGAGCAGCTCGCCACGTGAACGGCGAAGTCGTCCTGTTTGCCGATATCATCACCGAGAGCATCCAACGGCTGGTCGCCATCACCGAGTTTCGCCGCGCTAGACAAAGCGAGTACAACCAACAACACGGCATCACCCCTAAGAGCGTTCGCCGCGCGGTCCAAGAAAGCCTGCACACGATGCTCCGGGGTAAGCAGCTAGAGGAATCCATCGTTCGTGAATCCGGCGGTGATTTCGACTTAACCGAGATGCTTCGCGAGTTGGAAGAAGAAATGCAATTAGCTGCTGCTAACCTGGAGTACGAACGGGCGGCATTATTGCGCGATCAAATCCTCGAGCTGAAGAACGGGACGGGAGTGGCAAAGATCGAGCCTAAGAAACGGCCGATCAAATACACCCGGCCGGGACGAGCGACGGCGAAGACGAAGCGGAAGTGAAGGGTGATCAGTGATTGGGTGCCGACTTTGGGGGCGAGGCTCCCGAAAGACCTAATATGTTCACGAGGGTTTAGCGCGTCTCGACGCTATAAGGGGATATTAGGCCGCCACTCGCGCCGAGCCGCTTTGCTGGTGTGCCATTGTTTAAAAGCGAGGACCACTATAGACGAACGACTCCGACTTCGACGGTGGCACATCAGGGGAGCGGCTCGGCGCGGTCTTCGGCCTAATGTTGCTTTACGGCATCGAAACACGGCAAACCCTGATCAACCTCTAAGGTCTTTCAGGAGCCTCGCCCCACCAAAGTGACAGCCAATCACCAATCACATTTCACCTTTCACATCCCCCCTACCCCTCCGGTGGCGGTAACAGGACGAGGCGAGCAACCGCCCACAGTACCAGTAGAAAAATCGCCTGCTCGATCAGGATGTTTCGGCGGAGTTTACGCCAGTTCTCGATCGACGCCGGCGCTTCCGAGGCTTTACCAACCAATGCAGGGATCAGCCTGAAACGATTCGCAGCTCCTAATCCGATAAGCACGAAGAAGCAGGCTGATTTGAAAAGGATATAGCGTCCATAGGTCGTTGTGAACAAGGGAACCAGCGAATGCACACGGAAGTAGCCGCTCAAAATCCCGGTCGCGCCCACCAAGGGAGCTACGATAACCGCAACGCTGGAAAATCGCAGCAAGACATCTCGTTTTAACGGTGCCGGAGCGGACTGCTTCAAAAATAACCACAACGGAACCAGCGCGCCGGGCCAGATCGCTACGCTTGCGAGATGGACGATATCGTTCCCTAGCTGCAACCAGCTGAAAGCTCCAACCACGGCGGCCGCATGACTCAACCAGGAGAGCAAGACCAGTTGCGTCAATACGAGCACCGATTCCATCCACAACGATGACGACGGCGGACCGCCTACCGGCCGTGTGCCCCGGTAAATCCTGAACGCGCTATATCCAGCGAGCAATATTAGAAGACAACACCGCAACAACCCAATTTTCCCCACCTGCGTTCCGAAGAAGAAAGCGTTGAATTCATCGAATCCACCCGGCCCGACATCCGGATCCATCGACCAGAATATTGCGCACACCCAGGCGACCTGCCCGAGACAAGCCGCCACCTCTAAAATCAAAGTCAGGCGTTTGGGAAAAAACTCTAGCCGGGTCGATCCGCTAATTAGCAAATAAAACCCGAAGACCGCAGCCAGCAGAATCGAGCCTGCAAGGCTGACAAACCGAGCGCTGGTCAGGATCCAGTCCAACGAATTCATAGGAGTTCGACACGAAGTAGCGAGGGAACTAGCCCTAGGTCCCAAAGACGAGATAATATCCGCAGATTACACAGATTACGCAGATTCGGGTTTGAGGTGGGTCGCGCTACAGAGCTAAGAACCGCATCTACAGCTCGAGGTCAGGGAGTGCGGCCCTTGCCGGCTCATCTCAAGTCGCGCCGTGGTGGCCAACGCTGAAATGAACGAACCTCATCCCTGCTTGCCGAGGCTTTAGCCCCAGCGCGCGACCTACCTCAAACCCGAATCTGCGTAATCTGTGTAATCTGCGGATATTAATTTCTGTGGGTTGAGGCTACCGTGACTTTCGTACGCTGAACGAGAAGGTCCCCACCGTCATGTGGGTATCCACTGACATTACCTTCCAGCTCACTTTATACTGTCCGGGCGCCAAAGCTGGCACCGATAGCTTCAATAGCGAAGGATCATCAGAGTCGACCGTCGCCCGGTTCTGCGTAACGGGCTTACCATGATGGTCAACCACCTGAATCTGGCTGAAGGCGGGCTCTAGTTTTTCGGTATACCAGATCTTAATTTCCGTGATGGGAGTATCAACTGTGCTGCCGACAGCGGGTTCGGCGTGATCGAGAAACGCGTGCGCCCATGCACTCGTCGCCGTGAACAGAAGGGCGATTATGGTTAATCGACTAACGGATTTCATAGTAACGGTTTGCTGAAAATTTTGGGAAGAATGTCATCCAGATAAAAATGAACCTGGCCGACGACTCCCGGGTTGAACCCGGTGTGATCGTTAACCGGAAGAACAGCTTCGACACCTACCTGGAAATATTGTCCAGACCAGATAACGCCGGGATTGATCGTGCCGGTTGTAGTGCCTCCGTGACGATCAACCGGGGTTGACATTGAGAATTCCACTAACGGAATCATCCGATCGAAGGGCGCATGCAAGCCGATGTTTTTGACGTGTTCCTGCAGGTAAATCAGGCTGTATTCAACTGCGAACCCCCACTGGAAAACATCCGGGTTCGGTGTGCTGGACACCTGAGTTTGACCTGTGGCAGCATTGAATGTCACCGATCGGTTATTGCTCCGGGTTGGAATCGCCAAACCGAATTCTCCGGTCACCGCGAACGGCCGCAACACATTCCACGAAGTAGGGAGATCCCCCAGCCCCTTTCCGAAGTAGAGAATCGGCGTCAGCGTGCTGAACGAGCTGCTCCCGACACTGCTGCTGCCAGTCCCGCCAAACTCACTGGTGAACCCTACGGACATAATGGCTTCATGCTCATCATTTTCGAAGAATTCATACAAGAGATTGGCCGAGAAATTGTTGAAGCCAGTTTGGGCGCTTTGACCGGCTGCCTTTTGCCATTGGTAACCGTCTCCCAACGTTAGCGCGACATTGGGTAAGACTAAGATCGAAATATCACTCGAAAAATCGATCGTTTTAGTCGGAGGACTACCTGGTTGACGAAAATAGAGGATCGTTGGGAGAGACATTTCGCTGGCCGCAAATGGATCATCCGTTGTGATGGTAGCCGGGAAGAATCTATCTCCGGCAAACCCGTGAGCCGACGCAGGCTCAGGGCTGGAGAGCATTTGCAATAAAGCAATTAACGTCAGTACTGACCGTAGAGGCCAGTAAGTTACGGAAAATTTCATGTGAAAACTGGAACAGAACTTTTTTGTAATAAAGGGTTAACAAGACGCTTGAAGGAAGAGGCTGCTGCCTGCCCGCCACCGCTCTAGCGTGAGCGGCCATATGCGCGCGCGAATCGATCAGGGAGGGATCGCGTCCCCGCGATCCGTCGTCACCGGAGCCAGCGGTGCTCGTCGAGCGAGCTACGAAAATATCTCTGCAGGCTTGTAACGTCCTCGGCGCGCGAGGACGCGCGCCCTCCCGTGCCGGGCCGGTGCGCAACCCGAACTCGATTCTAACCGCTACGCTCTTTTCGGCGGTTGCAACAGCGGTTCCGGCGTGAGTCTATGGCCAACGGAATAATCGACTTGATGCAGCCAATAAAACTCCGGAGGAAAAAGCTGAACTGGTGTAACCGAGCCCTGAAGGTAGATTTTGTTTACCAAAACGTCGCCCAGATCCTTTTGCTCGCCTTCACGTTTCTTGGCGACGGCTTTACAGAGGGAACACATGTGCTGGCCGTCGAACGTCTTGGTGAGCCCGGCTCCGACCCCATCATCTTTCGAATAGGTGACCGCCATCCGGACCCAGGCAATCGTCTGCAAAGCGGCTAACGGTCCTCCCAGCACCTGGAAGACCGCTAATGCGCAGAACAATGTTCCGAAACGGCGAGCCATCGGTTGAGTGAGCTACCTTTGCCCGTGCCGACTCGATCCGCAATGAGAAAAGAGACGATGAAAGGTGGCTTCAGTGCCCGCACCATAAGGGGAGCCGCATTCCGCGTTCTCTTACATGGGATGACCTGCTCAATCCGTGACGTCTCTCGTCCGAATCGCGTTGTTTGCCGCGGCTCCCTTGAACGCGTCGCAGGCCCATAGTCATGCAAATAGGTCATGCCGAGGCGTTCCATGACTCTTCGTGATCGCAGGTTGCCCACAAAGGTGAAAGAAACAATCTCTTCCAGTCCTGCGACCTGAAACTCATAATCCAAGGCCAAACCCGCGGCCTCAGTCGCATAACCGAATCCCCAAAACTTCCGGGCTAACCGCCAGCCGATCTCGACACAGGGGGTAAAGTGAGTTTCGTAAGTAGGTACAGAAAGTCCGGTAAACCCGATAAATTCCGAAACCCCAAACACCTCAACCGCCCACCAGCCAAATCCGTTTCGAGCTAACCCTTCCCGAATCCGCGCTGCCATTGCATCGCTCTCTTCTCGACTCAGGCATTTGGGCATGTACTCCATTACCTCGGCGTCAGCGTTGAGCGCAGCAAAGGCCGGTAGATCAGCGCCAAAACACGTAGCCTACAAATCACGTTAAAGCCACGGTGGTGGTTTGCCAGCTATTGGGTGACATAGGGCTTCCCGAGCAGATCCCGGGACCGGCGGTCAGAAGCGCGTCGTAAGGTTCGTCAGCCAACACGCAGACGAATGATTCATGAGGCGCGCTTCTGCTTGGCTTTCTCCGCCGGAAATCGCGGCGATCGCGATTCGAAGCATCGCAATGCCGAATGCTTCACATGGCCAGGAGAGTCACTGCTGCGCTGCTGCGCCGATCAATATCCTCAGCGGCAACAAGGGTCCGACGGGAACGTACTGCTCTTCCATTAGCTTTTCCTTCGCGAGCGGTAGCGTTTCCATAATGCCTCGTGCCTCGTCTTCGGTGCTCGCGTTGAGCAGAAAGACGACGCCTTTGCCATCACCGCGCGAATACCACTCGCGGATTCTCCCGTCGAGGTAGAGCTGCACAGTTGCCCGAATCTCTGCCGGCATGACAGCCCTGACTTGCTGAAAAGTTACGCCCTGCTTGGCCGTCTGAATGACAAGCACTCCGGTGGTTTTCGGTATAGCCACGCTGGGCACGCCCGAGGCGCCGCTGGACTCAGATTGCGCCAGGGACGCTACTGGTAGCATAGCACTGAGAAAAGGGATCATGAATTTCATTTGGTTAGTCTGGATTCAGTTCGGTTAGGTTGTTCGTAGGCCGGTTTTGATGTGAGCTAATTCCATGTTGACGGTACGATAGCGTACCTTAAATCGCATAATGCATGGTACGATATCGTACCATTCGCAAGTGAAAATTGTCAGAAATCAAAAAAACACATATCCCTCTGGCTGAGGCCTCGATTTGACCAACCAAGGCACGGTCCCTTCCTGGCTTCTTACTTCAATGCTGAAATACCTCCCTGTGGATTAGGCTTTATTGCGTCCCAATCGATCAGGGCTTCGGCGATCATCCTTCGGGCTGTTGCTGCAAAGGCAGGGTTCGTGGCGCGATAGTAAGGCAGAGCAATAAGTCCGATCGATAGAGCCCAGCCCAGACCCCGCATCCAGGTTGCATCATCAACAGAGCGCTGCGCGAAAGATCTCTCGGGCTTGGGCTGAGAGGAGTGCCCACGCCACGATCAAGTCACAGGCAGGATCGCCCACGCCCAGACAGGAGAAGTCAATTACGCCGATAATCCGGCTCAAGCGGACCAGCAGGTTGCCTGGCAGCAGATCCCCATGAGTCCATACGGGCGGGCCAGGCCATCCTGGTACTGCCAGCACACCCTCCCATGCTGTGGTCACGGCATCAGTATCGACCGTCCCGATTAATTCGGCGATGGCAGCGCGAGTGGGAGGGTCTCGCGTGACGAGCGGTATCGCGCGCGACCCAATGGGTGGTTCAGGTTCAGGCCAGCCGGTCACGGGCACACGTCGTAGAGCGGTGATAAAATGAGCGAGATCACGCGCTGCCTGGCCTTCGCTTAGGATGGGCAGATCTTGAGCGTCCTGGCCTTCAAGCCATCGGTAGACGGACTAGTGCCATGGATAACCTTCGCCAGGCTGTCCCATCGCCACCGGAACCGAAAGGGAAAATGGAAGAAGCGGCGCTAGCCTCGGTAGCCATACGTGCTCTTTAAAAATTTGCCCGGTCGCCGACGCGATCCGAGGCAGTCGCACCGCCAGGTCAGAGCCCAGACGATAGATTGCGTTGTCTGTCCCAGCGGACGAAACCGCTTTGAGAGGGAGTTTGGCCCACTGCGGAAATTGCACTGCGAGCAACTCGGCTACGAGCGCGCTATCGATGCTTAGCTCATCAGGATGCATTTTACTCATGGCCAGTACGATTTGTTAGCCGCCTTTCGCTATTGCCTTGCGCTGCGGAAACGGACGAAGAGCCCAAGCACGGGGTGCGGCCACGCGTCGAAGCGTTCCCGGGAGCCGCCTGTTTACCATCCGATCGAGCAGCCAAACGGTAAAGCGGCTCCCCTCCACGGGCTGGGCGTTGCTGACACTATTCCTAATTCGCGTCCGTTCGCAGCCTGTCGCGCCGTAGGCCCTGCGGAGGCGGATCCATTCGCGGTTATTAACTGGCATACCACAGAACGGCACAAAAGTGACACGCGGTTCCGGCCGCCACGAATAAGTGCCAAATGAAATGGGCATATCGGATGTGTTTAGCCACGTAGAAAGCGACCCCTCCGGTATAAGCGAGTCCGCCTGCCAGCAGCCAGATCAACCCTGGCAGCGGCACGTGCACCCAGAAAGGGCGGACCGCGAAAACCGCCATCCAGCCCATCCCGACATAGAAGCAGATCGAGGCCCACCGGTACCTCATTCCGGCCAACGCTTTGAAGCCGATTCCGACAATAGCCAAACACCATATCACGCCAAGCAAGGTGAAACCTAACGGGCCACGCAACGGCCCTAGGGCAAAGGGAGTGTAAGTTCCCGCGATGAGTAGATAAATCGCAGAATGATCAAACAGGCGAAAGAGCCTCTTGATGTTAGTACGCGGTAATGCGTGATAGATGGTAGAAGCCAGATAAAGCAAAACCATGCTGGTCGCGAAAATGATCACTCCGGCCAGGTTGAGGGGACCGTGGTGTGTCGCCGAGCCGCACAGAAATGGTATGCCGCAAAGGATCGCAAGCAGGGCAACTCCGGAGCTGACACTATTAGCAATCTCTTCGCCTGGTGATTGAAAACGCTCCTGAGAAACCATCGTTTCCGGCATCGGCCTCAATGCCACAGGTTGCGTCAAATAGCGAGGACCGGTTGCCCTTCGGACTCGTTTGGCGTTTGGCGTTTCGTGCTCGTGCTTCCGACTTCGCCAGCCCGGAAAGAAAAGGGTGCAATTCGCTGAGGCTTCCTCGGACAAGCTGTGCTCGTAAGCAGCTGTTACCAATTAATTGGTCCAACTCCGTGGAAACACCTACTCAGAATTACACCCGCGTAGCGGCCCTTCCCTTTACCGCAAAGCATGGTCGACTGCGGCTAACGCCGCGGATCGCAGACCCTCGTCACCGCCCTGCATCAGGCTCAGCGCATCTGCTATTTCCCTCGTGTAGACTTCGCTGAAGTTCGGGCCAAGAACAGAAACACTTTCCAGGTTCGACACGAAATCAGCATATTTAATCGTCTTCGCCCGGTCGCTGATCTTGGATAGACGATCGAGTTCTTTCGCTTTGCGCTGACGCCGATTTAGTCCCGGATAGTTCTGCTTGGTAAACTTGTCCGTAAGTTCCAGCACCAGTTTGGCGATGTCCGGGCCGAAAACTCTCCGTATCTGACTGAGGGGTACCGGGGTATCTTCGACCACGTCGTGAAGCCAAGCCGCTGCGATTTGGGCTTCATCGCCGCCGCTTTTGGCAACCAGTCTGGCGACTTCGGAAAGATGTTTACTGTAAGGTTCGTGCGTGCCTTTGCGTTGTTGGCCAAGCTCGCCTTCATTATTCAAGACCAAACCGTGAGCGAGTTTGGCGAAGCGTCTGGCTTTTTGGACTAATGTCTTGGCCATTACGAATCTGCTGAACACTGCGGAACTAACCAGGGTTTAAGCAAAAATCGACTCACTCTGCCAACGGATTCCAAACGCGCCGAAAACCAAAGCCTTTAAAATCTTTCACATTAGCTGTGGCAAAATCGGTGACGCCTTGCCGTCGCAGCGTCAGTGCGGTTCGGGCATCGTAGATGCGACGTCGACTAAAATCCGCCCGCCTTGCCAATGACCACAGCTCGGTATGCAGGCCTACGCTCTCGGGGGCGAATCCGAGCAGAGCCCATCTTGAATGCCTGCGATAATGTTCAACCACGCGGACGGCGTCAGCTGGCGATAAAGGTGCAGCCACCACAGCCGGGTTCCGTAACAATGTGTAGAGCTCGGTTAAAACGAACTCGGACATTGCGACATCATCACTCTGAGCCAGCTGCCCAAGAAACTGAAAGGCCGCCTCATGATGAGGGCTGTCTTCGTTGTAAGCGTACAACAACAGATTCGCGTCCAGGGAAATCATCGTTTCCTGCGAGAAGACGCGGTCGCGGGCTCCATATCTGCGATGGCCGCAGCATGCACCTCCGCATCAGTAAGACCCCTCCAGCCTAAACGCCGAGGCGCTGGTGGCGTCCACGATGAAGATCCGGGAGCCGGATACCGTTGCAGCAACAACTCGGCACCTCTCCGAAAAGCTTCGGCCAAAGACCATTCCTTTTTATCGGCCAGCTCTTTAATCTTGGCGTAGAGGTCATCTGGCATTTGGATTTGTGTCTTGACCATACCACAAATTCTACACCTCCATCAAAATGATGTAAAGAACGCTCCCGGCCAAATGGGGTCCACGATCGTGGAAATCGCTCCCAATCGAGCGAGCGTAAGGCGTCAGTTATGACGTCGTAGAGGAGCAATAGTTAACCTACTTCCTGATAAGGGACGAGCAATGGCTCCCCTCCGGTATGGGTGGTGGATGCCTTTTCCGCAATTACATCGCCTGTGCAACTAACCCGTTCTGGAAGATTATCTGACGGTAATTCCCGTCAGGGGTCTGGTAGGTGCAAGCTTCGTAAGGAGTATAGTACTCTTCGTAATCCTGAGTGGATACAGGTTGTCCCCAATACGAGTCAATCAGAGCTTCCGGCATACCCACGTCTACTTGATCGTCTAGTAAGTCGTCGCACCAGGTATCAAGCAGAGTAAGCGGATAACCCCAATCGATCAGGCCAATAAAGTAAGCGCGGGATTGTTCCAGGCGGTTTCTGCGATCTGGCCGGTCCCACGGCTTATTCGCCATTTTGTTCTCGGCCTGTTGAAACTTCTGATTGATATTGCCCGCCGCCTGCGATCGTTCCGCCGGCGTGGTGACTTGGGGTTTTACTCCGGCAGGCAATCTGGTCGACTTCTCGCCTGTTCCTTGGCCCGCTGGAGGCGAGTGAGACGCAACGGACAAATTTGCTCTCTCCGATTGTAGACCCGGGTCCTCAGTTCTGGCTCTGGCAACATTATTCGCAGAGTCTTCAGCGGCGCTAGCCTGGTTTTCTCTCGATCGAGGGGCGTAAACCACCGGGCCTTGGTTGCCTAGAGCTCCTTCGGGTCGGTAACCGGAGTAGTAGAACCCTCGTACAGCCATCCTTGGCTGAGGAGCAAAAATACGAGCACCCGCTACGGGCATACCGGGACGAGCTTGATGGGTGCTCGAAGGTAAAGAACCTGCCGAAGCTGAGACAGTAGTCGCGAGCGAAAATAATACGGCCCTAATAAGTCCGCCTAAGCCTGCTTGAGGCTTGGAAACCTCAATCGAAGAACAAGCAGGCATGCGGAAACCCACTGTTTGCATATCATCTAGGGTAGCATAAACGCTGCCGAACCGCATCCTTCCCACTCCGCCTGGTGCTCGAAGTCTTAGAGGTTTGGGTCTGTCGTTTTCTATTGCAAAATGGAGGTTAATCGTGCGTTTCGAATGACGAGCACGAGCACGAGCAAGAGCACGCCGTAGCCGGGAGCGCCTACAGCGCGAAGTCCCCGCAATACTCCTGCATGCGGAGGCCACGGATCAGGCCAGCACATTCATGCAAGCCATCGGCGACTCCGTGGTAACGGCCGACGAGATCCAACATCTGCAAGGGCG
>JAFAHI010000314.1 GCA_019237325.1 Verrucomicrobiota bacterium
TTCTGCCAAATCCATCCTGGCATCATCCACCCCGGAATGAAGACGATCGCTCTCCCTTGTCCGGCCTCAAGATAATGGATGCGAATGCCATCAGAGGTTTTGATGAACGAGCTTTTAGTGGTCTGACCAGCGGTGGAAAGCCCAGTCAGAGCGCAAAAAAACAAAGTGGTCAGAAACGATCTCATTAGGCTACCGTAGAGCTCCCGCCAAAAAAAAGAAGAACCCACTATTAAGTGGCTCACCCACCAAAAGGTAAGCATGACGCCACAAGAGAAAGCGCCGAAGGATGAAAAATACACGGAAGTCTGTAGATACCGAGCACTCTGTGCCTCGCGTTTGGGGGAGGTGCTCCGTTGTATTGACGGCCGTTGGAAGATGCCGATCCTCGCCCATCTCAGCGGCGAGGAGAGCATGAGATTTTCCGACCTAGAGCGGGCAATTCCGCAAGCGTCGCAGAAGATGCTCACCCAACACCTTCGCGAGCTTGAACGAGATGGAATTGTCGCTCGGACGATCTATCCAGAGGTTCCGCCAAAGGTCGAATATCGCCTGACCGACCAGGGGCGGGGATTGAGGCCGGTTTTCCTGGCTCTGCTTGATTGGACAGACGCTCGAGGTCGCAAATAAAATCTGCAAGACGAGAAATGAAGCACTTTTTTTTGACGGTCCCACTTCAGTTCGAAGTCGGCCTTTAGGCGGGAAGTAAGTTGGCACTTGGTCAGCCGAGAAGGAATAAGTATTTCCCGCAGTTACTATCAAGTGTTTGTCTTTGCAGGCGGTTCCGTAGCATTGCCAACCTGAGTTAAGAACTTTAATTCGAGTTCTGGTGCTTTCAACCAAGTAAAGGGTTCTGCATGGATGCCCAGGTCATTCTCGTTCATCCTAATCAAAGCGATAAAAATGTCTCCAGTACAGGGCAGGCTTTGGCCGGCGCAAATTCCATTCAAGCCAGCGTTTTAATCGCAAAGATCCCCTTTCCTAACACGATAAAATACATTTTCGTGTTTAAGAAGGAGTCAGCCATTGGGACTTGGTTCCGCTTAAAAAACATAGTTCTAACGGAGGCCTCAATCGCACACCAAAAAGGTTGCCTGCCGGTGCATGTAGGCGTTTGTCTCAGAAAATCGAGGTTTTTACCGGGTTCAGGATAGCGGCCATGTTCTCAAACGCGCTCTGATCCGATTTTAAAGCGTTTTTTTCGATGCAGTCGCTGCAATTCTCGAGCAGAGAGCTAGCTATCGTCTTCCCAAAATAGCAGAGGGCCAAGTCCGCCTGAACCTGCAGTGCCGGCACCCTTTCAATGTTCGCTTTGTAGACGGCGATGATTGGGTTGAGGCAATTCTGAAAACCACGGTAAATCGGGTAACCGCTAATCGGATCCGCTCCGCGGTCTAGGAACAATTGGATCAACTCGGGATCGCAGGAGTAGCAAACTGATTCAAAGTCCGCTTTCGGCCGGAAAACATACAACAGCATTTTTTCTAGTTCGTAAGCTGCGGAACTCGAAAAAACCAACTAGACCCCTCGTCTCACTGGTCCTCGGTTCAGGACCGGGTGGTCACTTACGGTTGCGGAAGCGCTGGACACTATTGGTAGACGGACTAGCCGCGGGCAAGTCGAGTTTGGACTATCAATATTTGTGATAGGTAATCATCAACTGTTACTATATTTTACCACCTGTTTTTTCTACGTTGCGACATGAAAAGTTCGAAATTACCCAGCAAAAAACAGTATCTGCCCCAATGTTGATGCATCCAGCTGAGCCCAAGCAAAAATGAAAAATTACCCGAGCTTACTGATAATAAAAACACGCCTTACAGAAAGGTCTAGAAAAGATGGCAAATCGTTCTCCGAATAAGTTTCTTACCAGGCTCCGTATGACCAAACCGATCATTCAGGCGCCTATGACTGGATACGTTACGGAGCAGATGGTGATCGCGGTTAGTAACGCCGGGGGCCTTGGATTCCTACCCGCGACGCTGCTGCCGCCCCATGCCGTTGGCGAGTCGGTCGCGCTGCTTCGCCAGAGGACTCGTGGTCCGATAGGTGTCAATTTTGTGGCCCACGCCGCCGTCACGCCGGATGTTGAGCGCGATGTCGCGTGGCGGGCACGGCTGACAGCCAGACACTTGTTGTGCCTTCGTTCTCGTCCTCGTCGTCGTCCTCGTCCTCGATTCGGGCTAAAACGGAGTGATGGAGTATGGGAGTGCTGGAGTATTGCCCATTATCCAAACCGGCAAAGCATTCC
This sequence comes from Verrucomicrobiota bacterium, assembly GCA_019237325.1. Classification (GTDB taxonomy): domain Bacteria; phylum Verrucomicrobiota; class Verrucomicrobiia; order Chthoniobacterales; family JAFAMB01; genus JAFAVN01. Next base: position 2,249 of record JAFAHI010000314.1, read on the forward strand.
GGATCCCTTGCAATACGGTTTACCAAATCCTCCAAACAGAGATCCAACGTCTAATCCGCATCGCGACAGTCAAAAATGACTAGCGGTCTTCTTTCTGTCCGTCATGTATCAGATAAATCGGTAGATTCATTCTTTTTTTCTCGGCTTCGACTTGGTAGCAGGGAACGACGACATTCAGGTCCAGCGCGACACCCGAAACTGCCGCCTTTAGGGCAAGCCCAGATAACTGGGTTAAAGGCCAAACCAAATGCTAAGTCGTTGCGAACTGTATCGAGAAAAGTTTTCAAAATTATAGGCGCTATCACGCATTCGATAGAGGTGAACGCACCGCTAGACGCGGTCTATAATCAATGGACTCGATTCGAAGACTTCCCCCGCTTTATGGAGGGTGTGGACGAAGTTCGGCAGGACGGTCCAAACAGGATCTTTTGGAAAGCCAATATTGGCGGGAAAGAGAAGCGGTGGGAAGCCGAAATCACTGAACAAATTCCTAACACGAAGATTGCGTGGCGAAGCGTGGACGGAGCTTTGAACGTGGGAGCGGTTACATTTGAACAATTAGATGCTCTACAAACCCGGATTACTTTGAGTATGGAATATGAGCCAGAAGGGTTTATCGAGCGGGCTGGCGATGCGCTGGGCATTCCCTTGAGCCAGGTTGCGGACGATCTTAATCGATTCCGCGAATTCATGGAAAATGGACGCGAGACCGTTGTGACCACGGATCGGATAGAGCCGGTTGAAACTCCGCCGTCGACCGAACCGGCCATGAAGGAGGGGGATACGTGGAGCGTCGAACAATCGACCGAGCGCGAGGCTATATCCAGGGACCGAGAGATACCGCCGGCAGCCGTGATTACAGAAGCCATAGCATCCGGTATGGGAGGAGCCAGCGGCCACCCCCTCGCAGGTGAAGAACCTCACCACAAGCATGGCACTATCATCGCCGACACACCGCAACCGATGGCTATGGAGGGATCCAGCGTCGAGGAAAACACAGAAGTCGACCCCGGCACCATGAGATCAGTTGCGCCTACCCATGAACAAATCGGGAGTCGAGCGTATGAACTCTATTTAGAACGGGGTAAGCGGCCAGGCTATGAACGCGAGGACTGGCTGGCGGCGGAGAGAGAGCTATCCGAAAAATCCGAGACGTAGTTTTAAATTTATGAGTCAGGATCAGCTTGATCGAATTGAGCATATACTTAGTGAGTTACGAGACGACTTCGCGGTACTAATCGCATTAAGCCCATCGGACGTTGTCCAAGAGGCCTCAAACATCGTCGTAAACGAGGCTTATTCGGACAAAGACTTTCAAGAGATGTGCCGAAAATTCCTCGGGAGACATACCAAGCGGATTAGGTCGGGAAGTAGGCCTGAGGGTTAGAAAGTCGTGCGCAGGAGCATCTGCGACGTCGCGAAGAGCACCCCATGGATCAAATCGAATTCTTCGGCACGATTCCGGATCGTTTCGAGTTGTTCATTGATGGGGATCTCGAGGAGGCCAAACTTGTCGCCGCCTATGTTGCTGACAACCAATGTCATGGATTCTTTGCGGCTAACCGCGAGAGTCAGACGGCAATTCTTCTTGATTCCATGCGCCGTGAAGGGCCGCCTGCTTTGGAAACCGTGAGGACGATATTGAAGGCAGGCCGTTAGTCGATTTCTATCGTGCTGGCCCGCGAGATGCGCAGGATCAGACGGATCGAACTATCCAGAGCTCTGCGGTGCGAGCTTTCGAACCGCCGGGCTGTCGTCTCCTAACCAATCCGGGTGCCTGGCCGTTGTATCGAAATGAGAGGACGTTTTGAATAATTCAAACTGACCGTCGCCGGCGACCGCTTCAGTCTTAGCAAGAATAGCGGTAACTTCTCCTTCGTCTAAAGGGTGGAAGGTTTTGACGGCATCAAATGCCTGATTCAGAATTTTCTGACTATCAATCCCTGTGACGACCACAGATGTGGGCAGGTTGAGCGAATAGTGGAGGCAATCCAGCGGATCGATCGCGTTGCTCTTCAGAATAATGCCATCGGCTCCGCCGAAGCTTTTCATCCCGAGAACCGCGATCCCAGCGTCGATCGCGCGGGAAACCACTAACCGAGCAAAACTGCGAAAATGGGCGTCCATGACATTCAACGGCATTTGCACCGTATCGAACTTGAACCCATGTCTCGCCGCGGTTTCTAACATGTAAAGATGAACCCGCGGGTCCTTGTGGCCAGTAAAGCCGACAAATCGAATTTTTCCGTTCTGCTTTGCCTCAACGAATGCTTCCATGGCTCCATCCGGACCGAAAATTCGGTCTGGATCATCGAACCGCAAGATCTCATGGTGCTGGAGCAGATCAATGTGATCGGTCTTTAAACGTGAAAGTGAAGTCTCAATTTGCCGCGTCGCGATATCCTTCCCCCGTCCGTCGATCTTGGTCATCACAAACGCCTTGTCCCGGTACCCACTTTCAGCAAGCGCCTTGCCCATCCTAATCTCGCTTTCGCCCTCGTTATAATCCCAGGAATTATCCATGAAAGTCAGCCCGCGATCGATGGCCTCCTGAATTAGACGAATCCCTCCCGCCTCAGTGACTGAAGTCTTGCCGATATGGGAACCACCGAGTCCGATTGCCGAGACGTTCTCACCGGTATCGCCAAGTTTCCGGTAGAGCATCTCGCCTCGCATTTCTCCCGGATCGGTGAGGCGTGGAAGTGAACTACTCCTGAGCGGTGTTCCTGCGTCTTGATCGTTGACCCGTTTTAAAGCGCACCACGCAGAAGGTGCGGCAAGACCAGTCGTTGCCGAAATTAACGTTTTTAAAACGAAATCACGTCTGTTCATGAGGGTTCGAAGTCGTTCGCGGTTTCTCCCATCTCCGGACGTAAGTGAGACACTTGAACCGGATTCTTGGCCAAACAAACCAACGCTGAGTACGGCGGTCCGAGTTTGGCCGGTCCGTCAAGGACAAGCGATCCGTTGGCACCGCCCTCCGCTTGAAGCCATAACCGAGGAATCTGATCGGCCAGATAAGCGCAACATCTCCTTGAACTTTTAAATGAGATCTTCGCCTAGATTGTGAGAAGGTTAAGCGATTGCCAAAGGTCGATGAAATGATGCGTTCCGTGCGATCCAACTCCACCGTCATCGGGAAAATTTACTTCGAACGCGGGAAACCGGTGGTAATACTCACTCGATGGAACGGCGGAGGACCAAGAAACGTCCTGATTCAGCGGGAGGATGGCTCGAAGGTCGTGCGTCCATTTCGCGGTCTAAGAAAATCGACCTCCAAAGTCTAAATAGCACGAGTGCCAGCATCATATCCCGGGTGGCACTATTCATCCGGTACCTTATCTAATTCTTTCCGTACGGTAGCCCCGAGTTTCCTTCATAGTTTCCTCCGCCTCCCGAAGGGCGTTCAAGTCTTCTTCGTGCAGTTTGGTTGGGTGACCGTCACGGGCCAGCGCTTCTACGCGTTCCTCTTGCCTTTCTATCAAACATCTTCGGGGAGTTTGACCTGACCATGGCATTCGCTGGGTGTGCGACATTAGAAGACGTCGCGAACGCCACTCTGAAAAGAATCGTCTAGATAAAATCCAACCGTTACCCTTGCGAAAGGAAACGGCCCTGGATAGCTTGCCGCTGCGGGCCCATCTTAAAATCCTTTCATGAGGATTCCTGGGCATCCAGGGAGGCTAGAGCGACTTTCGAACCAAAGTTAGCCGTTGCCCGACAGTGAGTACGTTACCGCGACAACCACTAGATTTTCCATGCCCGGCAACCGCAACCTAGGTCAAAACTCGCCGGCCCGAGGTTAGTCGGAAGAATACCGTTAAACCGCCTAGCTTCCCTATGCCCGATAGTTCCGCCAACCACTTCCGCCGAATACCGGTGCTCAAGAGCCTTTAGCGCTGTGGCCATCGCTAATGCCTCCCGGTCAGCTTCCTGCCAATTGTCGGGACAATGCTCTTGGCAAAGCTCGACAAAAAACTTCTCGACGAGTCTCGGATTACGCGCCATTCGCTCGTCTCGCGTAAGGTCCACAGCGTAATACAAACCAGCCATACATCAGTACTCCTTATATTGAATGTCAATCTCGAGCTGCTCTGCCGCCTTTTGCCTGAATGATTCTGAATCGTCATCTGGAAGCACTCTTTGAAAGTGTGCCGCCATATAGAAGTGATCATTCTTCTCTAAGCTGAAGTTCCCTTTGCCATCCCAAAACACCGGCTGACCCTCTGGTGTCACTAGAATGTTCATAGTGAATCACTGGAAGTTCGAAGCACTCAACTGCAACGGATGCCCGAAAACCAAATTGCTACCCAATTTGCCGCCTTTTGGCAGGACCGATCTTGAGATCTGGATCGATCTTGCTTTAGCGTGAAATCGTATTGCGAGCTTTGGCAGTTGCATGCTTCAGCTTAGCCCTGCACGCAGTCGCTTTAAGCCAGTGGCTTGACCAGGGGAGTTTTCGCCGGGGGATCTGGCTTACAAACTGCGTCAGATGAAGAATCAGTTTGAAATGGCGGACCCAGCTCGCAGTCCGAACCGAACTAGAGTGGAACGCGAAGAAGCTGGAACTTGGAGCTCTTTATGCCAGCATAGAATCTCTCCAGACTGAATTTAGGAATGGTGAATATTGCCCTGACTTGCTCGATGAGAAAATACTGATCGTCCGAGAAAAAATTCGACTGATCCTGGCTGGCACTAAACACATCGATCAAGACAATGTCGGCAGCCAAGCGCTAGAGGCAAAATCCGAAAACGAATTTCTAGGTCTTTATGCTCTGCATTGACGTTTCCAGCCCCGTTTTGAAGATAGGTTCGTAACGCTCCAGGCTTCTTGGTCAGTCAGATAATTCGTCTCGCAAAAAGTGTTTCACCTACTTTGAACGGCGGTTCTCCGTCGCCGTAGAGTAGGAGTTCATGGGTTCGGGGCGCTACATCTGATAAGTTAGTTGCCTGGACTCCATGGGGTAGGTCGAACAGCTCAACGAAAGCGATGTCGTCCGGCACGACTACTTCGGCTCGAGCCGAGAATCCATTTACTCTAGCTCTCGAAAGTCGTGGCGGCTCATCCAGTAAGCGGTAGAACTGCCATCGGGTCACCTTCAATTGGCAGTCAGTAATCGGTATTTCCTAGTATCGTAACCAGTACGGCGATCCGCGCATTTGTCATTTACGCGCCGGAAGCATATTCTCCCGAGCTTCGGTTAACGCCGATTGTGCGCTTTCGTGCCCATTGGTGGCTATCTGAAGGGCGGAGCCCATCGCACTCCAGAATCGTCCCATCTCAGGAATGTTTGGCATTACTTCGCCGTCGTCCGCGCACACTTTCATCTCCCGAAGCAACTCGTCATTTTTTGACATCGTTTCGTAAAGCGAGTTTAGCGCTGGAATGCCGAGAGGTTTCAGCCGGTTCGCTGCGGCCAGCACTTTGTCCGTTATCGCGTAGTTCTCTAGAAACTGCCGGGCGATATCGAGATTGGGTGAGCTCCTATTAATGTAGGCGACGGATATGCCAATAAACGCTTTTCCCGGTTTCCCGCCGACTCCCGGAACCGGCGCAACGCCAAAATCGATCCCGCTTTTCATCAAGTCCTGCCAGTCCCACGGTCCGGAGAGCATCATAGCGAGCTTACCGTTCGCCATCATCTGTTTTGGCATCCCGGCGACAGATACGGCCTTTGGAAGAACCCCCGCGCGGACTAGCCCGATCAGTTGATTGAGTGCATCGAGAGTGCCGGGGGTGGCGATCCCAATATCGTTGGTATCGTAACCTTTCTCTGTCTTGCCGAAGACATAGGCTCCCGCGCTGCCGAAGATGCCCCATGAGTAGTAAGGGCTGTTGTAGTCCCATAGGATAGTCATTACATCCGGGTGCTCGGCTTTGAGTTGCTTGTTGAGCTCGATCAAGTCCGAAAGCTGGGCGGGAGGAGTGTGCACGAGCTTCTTATTGTAGATCAGTCCGACGACTTCAAAGCATAGAGGGTAGCCCCAATATTCGCTCCGGTGCCGGACCGCCTCCCAAGCCAAGCTTGCGAACCGTGACCGGTACTCTGCGTCGACCGGGATCGGTGCGATTAGTCCTCCATCAGCCCACTCACCAAGCTTATCGTGCGCAAAGATGACAATATCCGGCCCTTTATTGGACTGGACTGCCAAAGGAAAATTATTCGGAATATTTTCAGTCGCATCGACATTAACCTTGATTCCGTAATCGCGCTCAAACTTGCGACCTGCTTCCTGCATCGCAGGCATCCGATCTGCGTCCATCCAAATGGAGAGCTCTCCATTCACCCAAGCAGAGGCTAGGCGGACCCACGTAAAGACGAGAATAGCACAGAGAATAAAGCGCATGACGGATCTTGGCGGGAATTGCGCCTACCTCGAACCTAATGGCCATTCTGCCTTGTCATAGGATGCAAAGCTTTCATATTGATTCATGCGTCCAGCTAAATAGCGATTGTCGGTTCCATTTCGTCTGAGGCGACACCCCCGGATGTACTGGTACCGGAGGTCTCTTTAGACGGTGGTGAGTGTGCGGAATGCGCCGACCCTTGCATCATCGATTGCTAAGCCTGAACATGTGCTCACGATTAGGCAATGAACCCGGGAGTTACTTGAACTTTTGCGGCGGGTAGAAGAAGGGGTGCGGCGGCTGGCCGCGACCATCGTTCACTGCTACGATAAACCCATTAAAGACATCGAGCTGGCCCGCAGCGACCACGTTGGTGAGGCTGAGAAAAACGAATCCTCAGGGAATTAGAAAGTGACGAGGGTACGATGTGGCAGCTGATTCCGCGACAGATTGGGAGCGTCATCAACCAATGACCATGCCTGGGGCTCAATCCTTCCTCATGGTCCACAACCGTTCCTAGTGGGAATCGCGCCTTCCGAAATGCGACCTGCCGCTCACCCGGAGAGAGGCGTGAAGATTGGTACAGTAGTCGATCGGCGCCGGCTAACTTTCGTATCGCATTCGTCCAGGGAAATGAAGAAACGAAAATGACACGCTGAATTAAGAGTATGAACGGGCATTGATCTTATTGCTCAGCGTTCTTTGGTAAATAGGCCATGATAAATCTTGAATCGCCCGAAATCTGGTTGGTCACCGGCAGTCAGCACCTGTACGGCCAAGAAACCCTTCGCCAGGTGGCCGAACATTCTCAGAAAATCGTCGAAGAACTGAATGATGGTCAGCAATTGCCTTTAAAGCTGGTCTTCCAACCCGTGCTTACTCGCCCGGAGGAGATTCGCACGCTTTGCCTCCAGGCCAACGGCGACCCGAATTGCGCCGGCCTGGTGCTCTGGATGCACACCTTTTCGCCTTCCAAAATGTGGATCGGCGGCCTCACCCTGCTGAACAAACCATTTTTGCACCTGCACACGCAGTTCAATCGCGACCTGCCCTGGAGCGATATTGACATGGATTTTATGAACCTGAACCAGGCGGCGCATGGAGACCGGGAAGCCGGATACATCCACACGCGACTGCGCCTGGGCCGGAAGGTGGTAGCCGGCCATTGGTCCGATAGCCAGGTGCAGGAGCGCATCGCCATTTGGATGCGGGTGGCGCGCGGGTGGCATGATTGGCAGGGCGCTAAATTTGCCCGCTTTGCCGATAACATGCGGGAAGTAGCGGTCACTGAGGGAGACAAAGTTGCCGCTGAAGCCAAGTTTGGTTTTTCGGTTAATGGGTACGGCATCGGGGATTTGGTGGAATACGTAAATAAAGTTAGCGATAAGGAAGTCACCCAATTGTGCGCGGATTATGAAGAGCGCTACCATCTAGCCGAGGTATTACGACTGGGAGGCCCACGGCATGAGTCCCTTCGCGACGGGGCACGCATCGAGCTCGGACTACGGCGCTTTTTGGAAGACGGCGGGTTCAAGGGCTTCACTACCAACTTTCAGGTTCTGCACGGCCTAAAGCAGTTGCCCGGCCTGGCCGTGCAGCGTTTGATGGCCGACGGATATGGATTTGCGGGGGAGGGTGATTGGAAGACCGCGGCATTGCTGCGGGCCGTCAAGGCGATGGTCGGCGACCTGAAAGGAGGTACTTCCTTCATGGAGGATTACACCTATCACCTGCAGCCCGACAAGCACTTGGTGCTGGGCTCGCACATGCTTGAGGTGTGTGAATCGATTGCCGAAGAAAAGCCGTCGCTCGAAATTTACCCTTTGGGCATCGGCGGCAAGGAGGACCCGGTGCGTCTGGTTTTTAATGCACCGCCAGGGCCAGCCATCAACGCATCGATGATCGACCTCGGTAATCGGTTCCGGCTGATCGTCAACGAGGTTAATGCCGTCAAGCCGCTCCAACCGCTGCCGAAACTGCCGGTCGCGCGGGCCGTCTGGGAGTGTCTTCCTGATTTCAAGACCGCGGTGAGCGCCTGGATTTATGCCGGCGGTGCCCATCACACGGTTTACAGTTGTTCGGCCAGGACCGAGCACCTCGAGGATCTTGCGGAGATTGCTGGTGTGGAACTGGCGATCATCGATCGAGACACAACCTTGCGTGGCTTTAAGCAGCAGCTTCGTAACAACGAAATCTATTACCACCTCGCACCTGGCTTAGGATGCCTGTGACGCCAGCGGTTTGGTAGAGGTGCAGTTAAAAACAAGGATCAATAAATTTTTCGCGACAGTGCTGTAACGCAATTGGGAAAGCGAAGCGCCTCACGATGATCTATTCTTTTGCTCGGATTTTCCGGGCAATGAGTTGCAGGCCCAGGAGGATCAAGCTGCTTCGTCGTTTGGGCCGGCTAACGATCACGCCGCGGTTCCCGTCCCAGGAGTTAACCCTTGCCTTTGTCTTCCCGTCTCCGAGCGTCGGCTTTCGACCACAGATGACTTTGGTCTTCATTTCTAGAACTTGACTATCGCATTTACAGAGACAGCATCTAACAGGCGGTTGTATCGGACCCGAATTATAGGGGCCAGCTTGGACGACGGTAATCAGGCCTCCACCTGAAAGCGGCTTCAGGTGTGTAAGTTATTACCAAACAACTATTTCGCAGCCCGCCATTTATTTCGCCATATCTGACACCGAATCAATTGAGGTCGTGGACGCTGACGGAGAATCTTATATATAATATCTCCGAGACCGCCTGGAAGGCGTTTCGCACCACTCCAGATGAACCGTCCGAGCGGAGAACCAGGACTTATCGCGGTTTACGGCCGCTCTGGCGTCTCTTCGATTGGGAGTTAGCGTGCGTCAGCTTTCCGGACCTTTTGTTATGAGGCTGGGAATCAGACGGGATCGCGATGCTGAGTGGTGTGATCCTCACCGGTTGAAAAGACACGGACGAAGCCGCATAACTAGCTTTTGGTAGATATCTTTTTGCCACTGCAAGATGCGTGTTAGCAAATACCATCGACTAAGGCAAACCATATTCCGAGGCACAGTGAGGAAGAGTGTCAGTCGATCAAGGGCATCGAGTATACAAGGCAATGAAGAGTTTGTTGTTTGATGTTAATGATCAATTTAAAGTTATTGATATTTTCTGGAGAGGCGCGCAAAGATGGTCGAACGAGTAGCGTTGGTAACTGGAGCCGGACGAGGCCTCGGACAAGTGATGGCATTAGCCCTGATAAGAGCTGGCCATCGCGTGTTCCTTACGTCGACGGATGTCGTGTCGCTTGAGGAAACCCGGCGGGCCGGTGGAGCAAACGAACGGACAGCGATTGCTACGGCGGATTTCGGCGACGAGTCCAGCCTTCCTAAGCTCGTCGCCAGCGCCGAGAGAGCATTCGGCCGGGTGGACATCCTAATCAATAACGCTGGCATTCCCAATCCACTGGCCTCAAAGCAGTTGGACGTGGCGCCGGATCAGATTCGGAAATCATTCGGGATCAACATCTTCGCCGCGATAGCCCTGACTCGTCTTGTCGTGCCGAAAATGGTGGAACGTCGGTGGGGGAGAATCATTTTTATTAGCACCAGCCTCGATACGATGCTGAATCCTGCCACGTGATCTACGGCATGACTAAAGCTTCGGGGGAGGCGTTTGTTGCTGCGCTTGCGAATTCCCTACGCTCCACCGGTGTAACAGCAAACGTGCTCCTGCCAGGCGGTGCGGTGGCGACCCGGATGGCAAAGGGCGTCGCGGATCCGGAAGCGTTATTGCAGCCTGAAAGGGGGTCGTGTCTTTTTTAGGATACGTCCCCGCTGCTTAACGCCCTAGTCAGGGCGATGGACGTCCGTTGTGCAACTCCCAATATCTATCGACGATAAAAAGGTCTTGGGGAAGGCCTTCTTTAAACTTCCGATGATAAAATCCGCTAGGATCATCCGTATCTGACAGCCGGTTAAATCCCCGATGCCCTATTATCTTGTCTTCGATCACAATGCTGTCGTGGTGAAAAATTGGATAAAGGTAAATATTGGCGACCCGAGCCCCATCAAATTCCGCTTTGTAAGAAGGTAACCCTATACGGGGGCTTTCGGGATAGATCGGGCGATCTTCGACTCTTTGCCATTTGCCGACGCTAACTAGATCAAATGAGTTACTCTCGTATATCCTGGCCGTGTTATCAGGGAGGAAGACGAAGAAAGATCCCTGCATTCGATTAATCCAGATGTCTGTGATCTGATCCGCTTTCTGTGCCGGAGCTAATTTAAGTTCGGAAGCACGCTTGATTTCACCGGTGAGGATCGCCAACACGGCACAGCACGCGCCAACGAGTGTGAAACCAAGAAGAAAAACGATGACATTGGGGAACCGCACAGATCGTCCCTTTGCGAGACTATCCGCCAAACTAGATGTCCCGTAAAGATCAAGCGAACAGGGACTGAGTGCCCCCAAAATCGAGTTTTTACCGGGTGTCAGGATAGCGGTCACCTTCTCAAACGTGCTCTAATCGGATTTTAGAGCGTTTTTTTAGTCGAACGATCCTCAGATAGAACCTCGGGCGTTGCACTCGACCTTAGGAAATTTAGTGAAAGATTAACTTACCTGCTAGGCAGCTACGCAGCTTGTGGATAGCTCCCCAACGCCTTCAATTTCATCGACGCCCGATGATCCCCGGACCGGCTTTGAATCTGTGCTGCCGTTCGAGTCCCCACGCTGCAACGACGTTTAGTCTGCGGGGCGACATTCAAGCAAAAGTTAGCCTCTCTAGCAACGCTATATATCGCAAAATAATTGACCGGTCGAAATAGGTGCAAAGGTTTTGCAACAGAGCAGGAGCGCAGCGATTTCTGCTTCAGAACATAATCGATCCGCGAATGGCGCTGTAACACACCTAGTGTTGTTTGGATTCTGACTGGATGTCAGCTAGCTGAAAAGGAAAAGTCTCCGGGATCAGAGCCTATCACCGCCTGAGTGGGTTAGAGGCTCTGTTAACAGATTGGCCCACTAGCCTAAAGTTAGCAGCTTCCCAGCGAATATCTGATAACCCACCGATTTCGTAGAAAAAATCTTGAAGCAAAGCGATGAGTTTTGTATCAAGGGCACCTGATTCGAAGGACTCCGTGAGCACTCAATGACGGCCCATGACTAAACGTCGCGATCAGCCATTGAAGATGCGATTAACGGCGCGACCGAGTGGCTCATCCCCACGCTCGACTTCGGGAAAAATTCTGATCAAGGTTCTGGTTTCGAGCGTCCTACTGGCCTTGTTGGTAGCCGTCGCGATCCCGGCCCTTCATCTGATCACACCGAGCAACACACGCCGGAAGGATTTGGGAGATCTCCAGATCGTTTCAGAGCCTACGCCGAGTCCTAGGTTAACCACTGGACCGGGTTCGATGCCAGCAAACGCGAATGCAGCGTATGCTGGAACGGTTGGAATTGTCGTGGCAGAGAATTCGACCCAATCGGTTGACCGGGCATCAATACCAAGCCCTACGCCAGATCCACAACCGGCCATCATTGTGAATGACACCGGATCGCACTCAGCAAGACTGTCTGAAGCAGACCGCAAGGCCGCCGAGCGGGAGCGCCGGAAAGCCGAACGTAAACGGGCGCGATTGGAAGCAATGTATCAAAGCCATCTGATATCCGGCGCGGATTACAAAAAGGCCCAAGATGAGTATCAGAGCGGAATTGCTAAATACCACAGCCAATTCAACGGCACCGCGTCAACAGACGAATAACGGGCGCAAACCGAGTCGCGCACTCCATAAAATTCGGTGGAGTCTGAGTGTGCCGCCCCGTTTACTTGAAGGCCGAACCCTGTGACGTCCTCTCCGTGGCTCCAGAGCAAATCGAAAACGTGGTAGGGGTAGGGGCGGTTGGCTGCTTCTGAATTCGGACCGCGCCAGATAGGAGGCTCCTTCGGGGGGGATGTGAATCCGAGGTCAACCGAGAGTCGATCCGATTCGTCGAGAATCTACTTATCAACTCCAATCTGAAGCTCCTATTGGACCGTGCTTCTGCTCCTATGTCCTATGCCGGTAGTCGTTGCGGCAAGGGCGGCCTGTGAGAGAGGAGTTAGCCGAAAGCCTCTGTCGATGACTTGGATTTGCCGCAGCGATATCCGGCTATGGCTTTGGACTTTCATTCTGAGGGCCCGTTTCAGTCTTGCCGCTCGTGTTAGTACATCCAAGTCCAGCTTCTTGTCCGATATTCACCTAAGGAGATGAATATGAGGAAGCTATGCACGATTTTAGCGATCGCAATCTTGATTCCGTTCGCTTGGATAAACGCTGACGAAGATCAAGGACCGGTAGAAAAAGCAGCAAGCGCAACCAAAACAGCTGCAAAGGAGACGGCCGAGACAATTAAACACGGCGCAAAAGCCACTGGGAGTGTGATTGTCCGTGGAGCGAAAGCGACGGAACGAACTGTCGATAAAGTAGAACCCGGAAACAAGCGAGAATCTGGAGCAACTCCGACACATGTTCACCACAGAACCACGCATAGGTCGGCCACGGCCAAAGCATCGCCAACCGCTAAAGAAAGCCCGACAGGGCAAGCGTCGCCTACTGCAAGCCCGGAGCTAAACCAGGCTACGCGA